>JAAUYY010000037.1 GCA_014804865.1 Desulfovibrio sp. | reverse complement strand
GGGGCAGACTAAAGGCTCTCTGCGATCAGGACTACGCCGCGGGCGCGAAAATTCGCGTCATGCCCGACGTTCATGACGGCGCCGGAAGCGTGGTCGGCATGACCATGACCGTCGCCGACAAAATATCGCCCGGCATGGTCGGCGTCGATATCGGTTGCGGCATGGAGGCCGTAAATATCGGCTCGCCGCGTCTGGACTTCAAGAAACTTGACGGCGTAATTCGCGATCGCGTTCCCGCCGGATTCAATGTCCGCAAGGACATTCATCGTTTCTACGAACTCGCGCGTCTGAACCAACTAACCTGCGCTAAAGCGGCGATCACAGACAAGGCCAAAAGGAGCCTCGGATCACTCGGCGGAGGCAATCATTTCATTGAAATTGATCTGGACGAAACGACAGGCGACATGTGGCTGATCGTTCACTCCGGCAGTCGCGGCCCGGGGGCGCGCGTCGCGACCTGGCATCAGGACATCGCGGGCAAAAATCGACCGGACGACGTTCCTTTCGAACTGGCCTTTCTCGAAGGCGATCGTCTCGCCGATTATGTCCATGATCTGGAGATCATGCGCGAGTTCGCCGATCTGAACAGACGCGCCATTGTCGATGAAATACTCAAGGGCATGAAATGGAAGGAAAAGGACGCCTTCGCCACTGTCCATAACTATCTCGACGCGGAGAACATGATCGTTCGCAAGGGAGCGATTTCGGCCCGCGAAGGCGAACGAGCCCTTATTCCGCTGAATATGCGCGACGGCTCCCTGCTCTGTCAGGGACTGGGCAACCCCGAATGGAATTTCTCGGCCCCGCACGGCGCGGGCCGACTCTATAGTCGCAAGGACGCCAAAAGCTCCATCACGCTAACTCAATTCAGGGAAGATATGAAAGATGTCTATTCGCCGTCGATCAATAGAAATACCATCGACGAAAGCCCCCGAGCCTACAAGTCGGCGGACGCGATATTGAGCAAGATCGACGAGACGGTTAAAATCATTTCCTGGCTCCGCCCCGTTTACAACTTCAAAGCCGGCGGCGACGAATGAGCTACTACCAAATCAGCTCGGGCAACGGCCCTTCGGAATGCAAGCTGGGCGTCGCGAAATTCGCTCGTTTTCTTGCTGAAAAGTTCGGCGACGTCGAAGTTTTGCGGACAACTCCCGGCTACGAGGAAGGAACTTATCGCTCGGTCTATCTCAAAACCGACGCGGATCTCGATCGCTATCTGGGAACGCTCCAATGGATTTGCAAAAGCCCGTATCGCCCCAATCATAAAAGGAAAAACTGGTTCATAAGCTTCGATAAGTTCGAAGAAAGCGCGCTCGCCGAGTTTGACGAATCAAAAATCAGTTTCCAGACAACGCGCTCCGGCGGACATGGCGGCCAGAATGTCAACAAGGTCGAAACAGCGGTTCGCGCGACCTACCTCCCCACTGGCTATTCGACCGTCTGTCAGGACGAAAGAAGCCAGCTTATGAACAAGAAAAGAGCCGTCGAGCGAATAAAGCTCTATCTCCTGCTGAAAAAAAAAAAAAAAGGAGCGTCCGACAAAAAGGAAAAGTGGAGCCAGCATAACAATCTCAAACGCGGCGACGCCTCCGCTTGCTTCGTCGGCGAAAAATTTCAGGAAAAATAAGCCTCGCGGGACGTCTCCGCCTTTCGCCGAATAGTCGCGAAAGTCTTGTTCGAGCCTCGCCAACCTTCGACGCGCCAATATGCTTACCGAAAGCGAAAAACAGAAAATAATCGACCTGATCCGCATGGGACAACCGTTGCCGCAACGCTTCCGCGACGAGCTTTTTCCGCCTGGGACAAATACGCTCCGACCGCCGCGATCCCGCGAAGCGGCTACTTTTCGCGTCGTCGAGCGCTTCGGACATCCCGACGAGCGACGCTGGACGAACAAGCTGATCATGGGCGAAAATGGCTTGATCCTTTCCTCGCTCCTCGATGGAACGACGGCGGAAACGATCGAAAGACAGGGCGGCCTCAAGCTTGTCTATATTGATCCTCCCTTTAACGTCGGTCGCGATTTTTACATGGATCTGCCCGTGGGCGACGGGACGGAGACGCTGAAGGCCAAAGCCTACGCCGATCGCTGGCAGGGGAATTTTTACGAAACGCTTCGCGAGAGACTCGAGCTGGTTCGCGAGCTCCTGGCCGACGACGGATGCGTTTTCGTTCATTGCGACTGGCGAGCTAACGCGCGCATCAGACTTTCCCTCGATGAAATATTCAAATTTTTCGAAAACGAAATAGTCTGGCGCTACACTGGCGGCGGCCGATCGTCGAAGCGTTTTTCGCGCAAGCATGACACTCTATATCTTTATTCCAAATCGGGAAAATTGAGATTTTTCGGCGACGCCGTTCGCGTCCCCTACAAGGAGACCAGCGGCTACGCAAAAAGCGGGGTAACGTCCAGAGCGGGCAAAAAATATCTCCCGAACCCGGCGGGGACTATTCCCGACGACGTTTGGGAAATTCCCATGGTCAATCCCCTTTCGCTCGAGCGAACCGGCTACCCCACGCAAAAACCGGAGGCGCTCATCGAGCGAATCCTGCTCGCCTGCTCTCGCGAAGGCGATCTGGTCGCCGATTTTTTCTGCGGCTCGGGCGTCCTCCCGTCTGTCGCCCAAAAATTGGGCCGAAAATGGATCGCTGTCGACGCGAGTCCCCTGGCCATATCGATTGCCAAAAAACGCCTCCTGTCCCTCGCCCCGCCCGCGACCTTTGACGTTCTCGAACTGGCGCCTCGCGAAGACGAAAAAGACGATCGCGTCGAGAGAATTTCGCGCGCCTGGGGCTTGGACAGAATCGACGACGATCTGTTCGCCGGATTGAAAGACTCCCGACCTGTAGCAATTTCCCTGGCTCCGGCGAGTCGAGCCTTGTTGACCTCAATAATCGCGCGTTGCGACCGCGACGGACTATCGACCGCGGATGTTCTCGCGGCCAGTTTCGCGCCGGACGCGCTTCCCTGGGCGCTCGATGAGGCCGAAAAACATGGCATCGATCTTCGTCTGCGACGCGTCCGGACAAGCGCGCCTTCCCCCGCGCCCGACGCTTCGTTTTTTCCGGCGGCTTACCCTGTTGTCGAGCCGATAATCGAGGACGACTTGATCGCCGCGAAATTGACCGGCTATCAATTCTGTCTCGCTCAAGGCGAAACTATTGAGAGCGTCGTCGGACAGCCGAGCTCGGTCGCTTCGTCGAATTGGCAAGACTGGATAGACTATTGGGCGACCGATTTCGAGTACGCGTCCGACGGAATTATTAAAGCGCAATGGAGTTCTTTCCGGGACAGGAAAAATCGCCGACTGGAGCTGGCGAGCGAATTCCGGCCTATTCATTCGGAGCGACAAAAAATCGCCGCGAAAGTCGTCGATATTTTTGGCGTCGATGCCTCCGCCGCGCTGGATATTCAAATTTAGAAAAACGACGGACGCATATACAATGCGCCCCGCGCCGGAATGGCTCGCGACGGTTAATCGATATTCTTTCCTGACGATATGTACGCTGGGCGGCGCGCTTGTTCGCCTCCCCTGGGGAAAATATGGACGACAAATATCAAGAGGCTTCGCGGGCGGCGATGGCTTTATGCGCGGCGAACGATTCGCGCCTCCTATATCTGACCGTATTTGGCGCCGAACTCTACGGCACGGAGACGGGCTCTTCGGATCTCGACGTTCGCGGCGTCTTTCTGCCCTCGCTTTCCTCGATTATNTTAGGAGNGAGCAAAAGGAGTNTGCGCCANTCCACNGGCGACGACAGGNCTCGCAATACGGCGAACGANATTGATATCGACCTCTGGTCGGTCGATTACTGGACTCGAACCCTGCTCCCGGGCGGCGACACTGGCGCGCTCGATCTTCTGTTTTCGCCTTCGCATGAAAAGCGCGTCCTGTTCCGTTCCCCTCTCCTGGATCCGGTCTTCGACAATCCGCTGAAATTCCTCGATCTGGCCAATAATCGCGCTTACGCTCAATATAGTCTTTCCCAGGCTAAAAAATACGGCGTTAAGGGCTCTCGCCTTGGGACTCTCAAGGCGGTCTGGAAATGGCTCGAGGAGCNGCGNCCCGANGGCAAACTTGGTCAATATATAGGCGAAATTGTCGCCGCGGTCGACAAGTCAAAATATTGTTTCGCCAGAGAAACNGATACGGGATACGAACTCGTCCTCTGCGGAAAGATTCACGTCGCCGGGATAAAAATGGCGGAATTTCGCGAGCGCGTCAGCCGCGACATGGAGCGTTACGGCTCTCGGGCGCGGGACGCCGAAGCGAATCTGGGCGTGGATTTCAAGGCTCTTTCCCACGCTGTCCGCGCTCTGGACGAGATGGACGAATTGCTTTTAACAGGTCGCGTCCGCTTCCCCCTCGCGACCCGCGAAAACTTGATCAAGATAAAGAAAGGCGAAATCCCCTGGCTAGAGCTCGAGCCCATAATTCTCGCGCGTCTCGCCGAAACGGACAAGCTCTGGCGTCGCCTCTCAGGGCGAATAAGCTACGACGCGGACTTCGCGGACAATTTCCTCCTTCGTTGCTACGGATTCGGTCGCGAACGCGCCGCGTAGCAAAATACTCCGCTAAACATTCGCCTGATTCGCTAACCTGCGCTTCCGCCTTCCTTTCGCGCTCTTCGCGCATGGACTTCGGCGCTTCCGCGCCGAAATCTTCCGATTATCTCGCAATAATACGCGAGTTTGTTGCCTAAATCNATTTTATTGTCTATCGTAGCGAAATAATTTTTTATTTGTTTTTTAAACAGCCCGTTAAACGGCGACTTGAAATGCTTAAAATAATATTAATTGTCGCGTCGCTNCTCGCGACGCTCGCGTCCGTCGCTTCGGCCGCGCAAGGTTTGAGTTTTCAGAAAGCGCGAGACCTGCTTATGGAGCGGAGCGATAGTCTCGCCGCTTCGTCGGCAAATGTGGAAAGCAAACAGGAAACGGTCAATTCGCAGAAAACCTTATGGGGTCCGACGGTCGCCGCGCAGATAGGACAGCTGTGGGGTGAGACCCATGTAGATATCGACAGATCCATAAAAACTCCCCTCGGCGCCATGCCAATCCATATCGACGAGCATAAAGATTTTAATGGCCCGCGCGCCGCCGCCACNGCGACATGGCCGCTATTTACCGGCGGCAAGATACTCGCGGAGCAGAAAGCCGGCAAATACGCTTTGGACGAAGCTCGAGCGAAGGAGCGAGCCGTAGGCGTCGAGCTGGACACGCGCCTGGCGGGACTTTACTTTGGGCTTCAANTGGCTCTCGCCATCGAGCGCGTTCGCGCGGAAATGCTCGAGCAACAAAAAAAGGAAGTCGCCCGCGCCAAACGCTTCGAAGCGGAGGGCATGATCAGCGAAGTTGAGAGACTGGGCGTCGAGGTCGCGAAAGATCGCGGCGAGAGGGACTGGCTAAAGGCCAGGGACAGCGCGCGAATCGCCAAAATCGAACTGGCTCGCCTTTTGCGCTTCGATAATTTGAAAGATCTTTCGACTCCCTTGTTCGTAATCTCCGGGGATTTTGGCTCCCTCAATTCATGGGTCGAAAAGACATTGGCCAATAATCCGCAAATCGCCATGTTCGAGGCGAAGGAGAATCAGGCGGATCAGGGCGCCAAGTCCGCCCTGGGCAATTGGTTCCCGGACATCTTCGCGATCGGACAATACAGCTTTATCCATCACTATCAAACCATGGTCGAGCCAACGTGGTTCGCGGGCGTTGGGCTAAATTTGACAATCTGGGACGCTCGGGGGCGCGTTGGCGCCTATAGGAGCGCTCGGGCGACCTTGCGAGAGGCCAAGTCGGCGAAGGCCGAGGTGAAAAATCAGGCGCGAACCGACGCGGAAGTCGCGTGGCAGAATACGAGAAACGCCCTCGAACGTTATCGTCTGACCGCTGGCAACGTCGATCTGGCCGCGGCAAATTTAAGATTAAAGACCATTGGCTTTGAAGAAGGGCTAAACACAGCCCTGGAAATGACGGAAGCGCGAACCCAGCTCGCGGAGGCTCGAGTCGACCGCAAGGTCGCCGCCTATGAATTTGTTATAAATTACGCCATTTTGCACGCCATCGCGGGCAAGATGGACGACTTCCTGAAGACCCTTTCCCGCAAAAATCTCATTCTGGAGCCATAGATATGACGAGCGCGACAAGCGCCGCGGTAGCGGACAAGGACGAAACTGACAAAAAGCGCGCCGAAAAGCGTTTTGGCGCATGGGCTTTGATTCTCCTGCTCGTCGGTTTGGGCGCCTTTGTNCTCTGGGGGATTATTCGAGCGGCTTTCCCTCCCGTTCCGCCTTTACAAGGCCAGATGGAGGCCCGCGTGTTGAGCGTGTCGTCAAAGTCGCCCGGTCGCGTCGGTCAGGTTATGGTCAAGGAGGGCGAAAACGTGCGCCAGGGTCAGCCTGTGGCGACCATGTCGTTGCCCGGTCTGGACGCTAAACTGCGCCTCGCCGAGGCCCGGAAGGACGCCGCTAGCGCCCGGGAGAGCATGGTGGACAAGGGCTCGCGACCCGAGCAAATCGAAGCGGCGCGAGCCAAATGGCGAGCCGCGCAAGCCGAGGCTACATTGGCCGCGAAAACTTACGCCAGGATTAGCGCTCTTCACGCCGACGGTCTTGTGTCCTCGGAAAGAAATGATCAGGCGAGAGCGGCCGCCGACTCGTCCGCGCAAGAGGCGACCGCCGCCCGCAAGGAATACGATCTGGCTCTGGCCGGCTCTCGCGAGGAAGAAAAGGAAGCCGCGGCGGATATTTCGGCCGAAGCTGCGGCCGGCGTGGCCGAAATAGAATCGCTTACCGACGACGCGCTGTTGCTCGCGCCGCGCTCCGGGCAAGTCGACCGCGTGCTTCTAGTCGAGGGCGAGCTGGCCTCGGTCGGTTTCCCGATCCTGACTATCGTGGATTTGGGCGATCAATGGGTAACTTTTAACATACTCGAGAAGGACATGCCTTCCATCAAAATGGGCGAAGTTCTCAAGGCCTCGGTGCCGGCTCTCGCCCGCGACGACATGGAATTTAAAATATATTACATCCGTCCCCGGGCAAATTACGCCACATGGCGCAGTACGCGCGAAGACAGCGGCTACGACATGAAAACCTTTGAGGTTCGAGCCAGGCCAGTCGAAGAAAAGTCTGATCTGCGCCCCGGAATGAGCGTTCTCGTCGCCCGCGAGCGCGAATGAACCGCCGTAGCTCCTGGCTCGACGCCTTCTACGACGTTTTTCTGCGCGAAGTACGCGGAATCGCCCAAAGCGCCGGTATCGTCGTATTCTGTTTTTATATCCCCTTGTTCTGGATTCTCGTAGTCTGGGGGCTATTGGGTCAAGGCGTAATCCAGAAAGCGACGGTCGCCTTTATCGATAACGACCGGACGCCGCTTAGCCGGGAAATAGCGAGAGCCATAGCCNCCCAGGAAACAATCGGGCTGGAATCCTGGGCGGACGCTAATTCCGCACTTCGCGCTCTGGACGCCGGAGACGTTTACGGAGTCCTGCTCATACCCGCCGGATACGCTCGCGATAGTCTCAAGGGCGAAGGCGGAAGCGTCGTCTTATGGGTCGATGAGAATCGCTACGCTGTGGCTGGCGGTCTGCGCGAAGGGCTGTCCGCCGCGATGAACGCTGTTCATCTCAAGGACGTTTACACAAGCGTCTTGAAAACCGGCGCGGGGCCAGCGGAGAGCGAAAGAATTATCGACTCCGTCCATTCCGATTTCTATTCCCTTGGCAATCAGGAAGGCAGTTTTCTGGCTTTTTTGGGGAGTACGCTAATTCCCTCGCTGATCATGATCGCCGGTATGCTTGGATTCCTGACGGCTTTTCTGCGCGAGTTATGGCATAATTCCGTCGCGGACTGGATGGAGCGCGCCGACGGACGCCTGACCGCGGCNATTGTCGGCAAACTCCTGCCCTGGTATCTGATCTATTGCCTGATCTTCCTCTTTTATATGGCTCTTTTCTCGGGCGAAGGCGGGTTCAATATAACGGGAACGCTTTTCGCCTGGGCGATTCTCGGTTTTCTCTGTCTGGCTGATTTCGCGGCTTTCGCTGTCTTGATCGCCGCCGTCTCGCCGACCTGGCGCATGGCCCTCGTCTTCGGCGCCGGTTACTCGGCTCCCGCTCTCCCTTTCACGGGCTTCTCAATTCCCCAGGACTCGATGGGCGAAGCCGCGAGAATATTTGGTCAATGCCTCCCCCTGACCTGGTTTACTCAAGGTCAGGCGCAAGTCTGGACACTTGGCGCCTCCTTTGCCGATCTCGCTAGCCCGCTCGCGGCGATGACTATCCTGTTGTTCATACCCGCGCTAATCGGCGCGCCCCTCATGCGCCTGACCTACGGCAAACGGGCGGTCCATGAGGAAAAGGCACGGGCATGACCTCGCCGTTTCATTGTTTCCTCTTCGCTCTGCGAAACTGTCTCACTAATATGGCTTGCGCGCCTTTTTTCCTGATCGCCGTCCTTTTTTACGCCTTTTACTACTGCTGGCCATATGAGGCTCAACTGCCCGAACATATTTACGCGATAGTCGTCGACGAAGATCAATCGCCGCTGTCGCGTCGTCTTGTCCGCTCCATAATGGCCTCTCCCAGTTTTCGAGTTCTCCGAGAGGANACCAATCGCCCTGACGCGATAAACAGGATGAAAAAGGGAGACGTCTCGAGTATTTTATCCATACCGCCCGAGTTTGAAAAAAACGTTCTCGCCGGCGTTCCCTCCGCGCTGACCATGGTTACCAACGGAGCGTTTCTAGTCGTCTCCCGCTCCCAGGTCGCGGGCGCCTCCGCCGTTCTGCGCGAAGCGACGAGCGAAGCGATTGCCTTCCGAATGGCTATGGCCGGAGAATCGACTGGCGATCTCGCGAGATCAGCTCTCGATAAGGCGCCGCTCATAGTTACTCAGGCCATGTACAACGATATCTCCGGCTATTTAAGTTTCGCCGTGTCCATCGTGTTCGTCATCATCTTCCAGTCCATAATGCTCTGCGGGCTCTGTATGCTTATGAACGACTGGTTCTCCCGCGATCCCTATCCGGAAGCGCTGGTGCTCTCTTTCGGCTCGCCTCCGTACCTCTTCGCCATTATCGCGCCCGTAATGTGTATCTGTCTTTTCTGGGTGATGTTTGTGGAAGGCTTCGCCTTCGCCTGGCATGGAATTAATTCGTTTCAAAACGTCCCTTCGACCCTGCTTTGCGGAGTTTTTTTCGCCTGGGCCATTTCCTCCCTTGGGCTTTTGCTCGGGATGCTCTTTAAATCCTCTCGTTTCGCCGTTCACGCCATAATCGTGTCTTCCCTCCCCTGCGTGTTTATATCTGGCAATCTCTTCCCCTGGGACAATATCCCCGTCTACATGCGCGCTCTGGCCTGGCTTTTCCCCAGCGCGCCGGGTTCGGATTGCATGTTGCGCGCCTCCCAGGCGGGAGCGTCGCCCAACGAGATTTATCCCTACCTCGCGCATATGCTTTTTTTGGGCGTCTTGTATTTCACTCTGGCGTGGCTTGTTTCGCGTCGATATCGGGGNGAAAAGGGCGAGACTGAAGGCGAAGCCTAGTCGTCGCTTAATAAATCCTCGGCGCTTTGCGGCGGCATGGCTTCGACCTCCTGGCATAGCTCGAAAAGTTTGTCGGCCAAAAAAACGCGAGAGGGATCTCGCAAAAGCGCGAGAATCCGCGGATCGTCATAGCGAAAATCGCCTGCGGAATCGCGGACTATATAATTGTACGACAAGTCGGTCGCATCGAATTTCTCAATCGCGGCGTTTATATATGGATGCGCTTTGCATTCGTCCATACTATTAAACTCCCAGCCTTTCGCCCACAAACCCCAGTCAAGAGTCCAGTTATAATACGGGGCGACGCAGACGCCGACGATCAATTTTTTTAAAGGATATGTAACTTTGAGGATAACCCACTCCCCGCGAGGCGGGGCGCTTAATTCCTCTCGCTCGATTTCGACCTTGACTCCGCGTTCAAGCAATTCGCTCTTTAGGCGCTCGCTCCATTGGTTTATGATAATTATCGCGGCCAAGTCGTAGCTACTTTTGATAGCGGCGGCGGCCGCGAGCTCGTCGGCTCCGCATTCGTTGGCGATAAGACGCGCTATTTCCATGTTCATCGGCGATTGTCCTTGTTTTTGTAGAGTTTCATAAACCCCGCCGCAAAAATCCTCGACAAAGATCCGAACCCTGTCCGGAGTTTCAACCGCTTTATTTTTCAATTCTTCGAGCAGGCGTTCCCAGGAAAGGGCGCTCCAATGCTCGCGAAAATTATCGGCGATCTCGCGCGGCAACGACTCTTCCGTCGGAAGGCGTCCGGATGGCGCCAGGTAAACAGCGTAAAACTTCCTCCCGCGGCTTACGCGATTCAGCCATATAAGATAATCCGCGAATTGCCCCGCGCGATCTTCCGCGTCGAGTTTAATTTCAATCGCCAGAATAAATTCGGACGCCTCGATTACCATATCCGCGCGCCTGGAGGATTTTTTTCCCCAAAACCAGCGCTCTTTATCGACGATAGCTAAATTTTCGTCGGGCGACGGCAACTCCGCCTCCGAGATCAGCTCAAGAAGTCCGTCAAGAAAGAGCTTTCCCTGCCCATGCGCTCCGTCTGGAGAAAACAAAATGGTCAGGATTCGCTCGACTCCAATTTCGCCCATGTAAATCAGATCTTCCGAAAAGGGCGAAAATCTCTCGCCAGTCTCTTTCGCGCGATTCTTTAAGTCGCTCCTCTCTTTGCCAACTTTAGCGAGGAGAGTTTTAAATCCCCTCTCCGCTTTCGCCTCCAATTCTTCCATGTCCATATCCTCCGGCGGACGCCGCGACGCGGATTGAAGAAAACTTGTCGGACGCTGCCCAATTCGCTTTTTTAATTAAATATAACATACTATAGAATACTATGCTTGTCAATAGAGCGAAGACAAGTCGCGCCTTAGACGCGCCGCTTTAGAAAAGCCGCCGCGCCCAGCGCCTGAATAAGACACAGAGCGACGATAAGCCAGAGACTCGGCGCGAGCCCTACGGTTTTGGCGAGATAGCCAAGGAATGGCGGAAAGAAGAGCAAGCCGGCGTAAGAGAAAATTGAAACAAGGGCGCTGGCCTGGGCTGTGGTTACTCCCTTCGCGGCTCCGGCGCGGCTAAAGAGGATGGGAACGACGGGGCCGAGTCCAAAGCCCATGACGGCGTAGCCGACCAGACAGATCAGCGGATTGGACGCGAGGAGTACCAGAGCCATGCCCGCGGCGCCAAAGAGCGATCCGCCGAGCATTAATAAAAAATCGCCAAGGACGGAGCGAAACCAGTCCGCGAAAAAGCGACTGGCTACCAGCGCGCCGGTGAACATGGCGAAAGCGAGAGCGGCCTCGTCCTGCGGCGCTCCCTTGACCGAATGCAGGAACACGCTTCCCCAGGAGCCGACGGAACCTTCGGCTATATGGCAAATAAGCCCGAGAACGCCGCAGACGAAGACGAAGAGGGGCAAGGAGCCGAGACCGCCCGTTCTTCGCTCCATGATTTCGGGCGATTGTCCCAGGCGACGCCACGCGAAGGGCAAGACGCATAGATAGAGGCCTAGAACGAGCGCGGCGTTAGCGAAAGGCGAGAGAGTCCGCGCGGCGAAGAGGGAGCCGGAGACGGCGCCGGCCACGCCTCCGAGCCCGGAGACCGCGTGTAAAAACGACATACAGTATTTTCCGCTTCTTTTTTCGAGAGCTAGCCCCATCGCGTTCATCCCCACGTCGCAGAGACCGACGCCAAAGCCGGTCAGGACGGCGCAGACGAGAATTTGCCAGAAACTCAAGGCGAGGCAGAGGAGAGTTATTCCGCAGACAAGCCAAATTATGGCGAAAGCCGTCGCCTTGCGGGCGCCGAATTTTTCCAGGATTCTATCGCTCGCGAGCAGGGCGCAGAGCGTCGATAGCCCGAGGCCGAGCAGTAGAGTCGCGATTTGCGAATCGTCCGCCTTTACGGCCTGCCGGATAGCGGGCAGGCGGGAGGTAAAGAGTCCGTAGGCCAGGGAGGGCGCGACAAAGAACCAGGAGCAGGCCAGCTTTTCCATGTATAAGGGAGTCATCATTTTCTCCGGGAGACGGGCGAGAGTTAATATCGCGAAATAATTTTCCGAATTTAGCGCTCGCGAGCCGAATTTTCCATAGCGACGCAGCTCTTCATTCTGGATCTTTCCGCGCGAAAAGACGCGAAGCGCTTGACGCAAAACGCTTTTAGCCATTATAAAAACGGAACAAACTTGTAATTTTCGCGAGAAGCGAGAAATTAGCGATTCAGGGATGAGCGCTCTCGAGATTTTAAGGAAATACAAAAAAGACGTCGTTAAAAGATGGGTGGAAGCCGTATTCGCGACGTACCCGCTGGAGACGGCCGGTTTTTTGCGAACGGGCGGCGATCCCTTCACAAATCCCGTGGCCCATATGACGCGGGAAGCGGCCAATATTCTCTACGACGCCATGATTGGCGAAGAGACGGAGCCGGAACAGGTCAAATCAGCGCTGGATCGTTTCGTCAAGTTGCGGGCCGCGCAAAAGGCGCCCGCCGGTCAGAGCATGGCCGTATTTTACTTGATGAAGCCTATCCTCAAGGAACTCGCCCTGCCCGAAATTATCGAAAAGGGCCAGTTGGACAGCTTCCTCGAAGCGGGCGACAGACTCGATACCCTCGTCCTTCTCGCCTTTGACAAATTCATGGTCGCCCGGGATACGATCGCGGAATCGCGCGTAAAAGAGATTCGCAACCAATACGCCCAGTTGCGAAAATGGGCGCAAAAACTGGAAAATGGCCCCGCGACGAACGAATAGCCGCGAGAGCTTCGTTTCGAGGACGGTCTCGCCCATCGAACAAAACCTGTAGCCAAGCGAGGTAGGGGATGATAGCGTCATTTGTCCTTGTTCTGCTGATTGCGGCGATCTCCTGGGTTCTGGCGTGGACCTGGGTCGCGCCGTTCTTCGGGATCATACTGCCCTACGCGGCGGTTCTGATTTTCATTGGCGGAATGATTTGGCGCATGATCTATTGGGCCAAATCGCCCGTTCCTTTCGCCATTCCCACAACCGGCGGACAGGAAAAATCCTTGTCCTTCATAAAACAGGACAAGATCGACTGCCCTTCGGGAACATGGGGCGTAATCAAGCGCATGTTCATGGAAGTTTTTTTCTTCCGCTCTCTCTTCCGCAACAATCGCGCGATCGTAACCGAAAACGACGCGGTGAATCAGGGGCCGAGAATTATCTATTTTTCCTCTCTCTGGCTCTGGTGTTTCGCGCTCCTCTTCCACTATTGCGCGCTGGTCATCGTTTTCCGTCATTTCCGCTTCTTCATGGAGCCTGTGCCGATTTTGATTACGTGGGTGGAAGCCATCGACGGCATCATGCAGGTTGGCTCGCCAAGATTTTACTGGACCGGCGGCCTCGCTCTCTGCGCCCTGCTCTTTCTGCTCTGCCGCCGAATCTTTGACCATAAACTGCGTTACATATCGCTTATCAACGACTATTTTCCGCTCTGGCTGCTCATCGGCATAGTTTGCACCGGCATCTGGCTGCGCTATTTTGACAAGACCGAAATCGCGCAGGTCAAAATATTCCTGATGGGGCTTACGCATTTTTCGCCCGTTTCGACCGCGGGCATCAACGGGCTCTTCTTCGCGCACCTGACCCTTGTCTGCGTTTTGCTCATGTATTTCCCGTTCTCCAAGCTTGCGCATATGCCGGGCGTTTTCTTCAGCCCGACGCGCAATATGGCGACGGACACGCGCCGCGTCCGGCATATTAACCCCTGGAATCCGCCCAAGCAGTTCTTCACCTACGCCGAATATGAAGACGAGTACCGCGAAGCCATGGCCGAGGCCGGGCTGCCGCTGGAAAAACAACCTGAAAAAGCGCCCGAGTAAGGAGAAGCGAATATGGCCAAGTTACCAACTCCGCAAATGCTCGTCGCCAGCCGCCCGCCCTTTCCGGACAAGGACTGGTTCGATACCAAACCTGTTTTTGCTCCCGGGAGCTATTGCTATCCGGCGAAAATGGACACGATGGATCTCCTGCATATGCCCCACCCCCACGAATGGGATCCGACCGCCGAAGACTGGAATCTGCCCAAAGATTGGGAGAAAATCCTCTGCGACGCCTTCGCGGATCGGCTGGAGAAACATCGCTCGCTCAAGCTCTTCATGGATATCTGCGTGCGTTGCGGCGCCTGCGCGGACAAATGTCATTTCTTCCTGGGCACCAACGATCCAAAGAATATGCCCGTGCTGCGCGCCGAGCTTCTGCGCTCGCTCTATCGCCGCGATTACACGCTCCTGGGCAAGCTTCTTGGCAAAAGAATCGGCGCCCGCGATTGGGATTATTCCGTGGTAAAGGAGCTCTTCTACTACGCGTATCAATGCACGGAATGCCGCCGCTGTTCGGTATTCTGTCCATACGGCATTGACACGGCCGAAATCACCATGATCGTGCGCGAGCTATTGCACGAAGTGGGACTCGGGCTTCACTGGATCATGGATCCGGTGAAAAACTGCAGTTTTACCGGCAACCATCTGGGCATTCAGCCACATTCCTATGTCGAAATAGTTGAGATGCTCGCCGACGATTGCGAAATCGTAACCGGCATTCGGCCCAAGACGCCTTTCAACAAGAAAAACGCGGAAATCCTGTTCATCACGCCCTCCGGAGACGTGTTCGCGGATCCTGGAATATACACCTTCATGGGCTACCTCCTGCTCTTCCACGAGCTCGACCTGGACTACACATTCTCGACCTACGCTTCCGAAGGCGGAAACTTCGGCTCTTTCGTCTCCTTCAATATGGCGAAAAAACTGAACGCGAAGATGTACGCCGAAGCCGAAAGACTCAATGTAAAATGGATCCTCGGCGGCGAATGCGGGCATATGTGGCGCGTCATTAACCAATACATGAACACCTACAATGGCCCCGCTCCCGCCAATATGACAGTGCCAGTCTCGCCGATAACCGGCACTGTATTCGATTACGCCGAATCGACAAAAATGGTTCATATCGCGGAATTTACGGCCGATCTGATCAGACATAATAAACTCAAGCTGAATCCCAAGCGCAACGCGAATATCATAACGACATGGCACGACTCCTGTAATCCGGCGAGAGGCATGGGGCTGCTTGACGAGCCGCGCTACGTTTTGAAACACGTTTGCGAAAACTTCGTCGAAATGCCCGCGAACACCATTCGCGAGCAGACTTTCTGTTGCGGCGCCGGCTCCGGCCTCAATACTGAAGAAATCATGGAGCTTCGGATGCGCTCCGGTATGCCTCGCGGCAACGCCCTGCGTTATGTCCAGCAGAAATACGGCGTAAATCATATGGCTTGCGTTTGCGCTATCGATAGGGCCACGTTGCCTCCGCTGGCCGATTACTGGGCTCCCGGATGCACTGTCAGCGGATTGCACGAACTCGTAGGCAACGCGCTGGTCATGAAGGGCGAATCGCCGCGCACGATGAACCTGCGCCAGGAAGATCTGCCGGAGGAAGCCCTCGACAAGCCAGAAGACGAAGAAAACTCCGCGCCAGGGGAGGGACAATAGATGTATAACGCCAAAGGGGTAACAATCGGCATTATCGTCTTTGTGATCCTGTTCACCACGCCATTCTGGCTGAGCTGGATCGGGACGGATTACACAAAAACGGGCGTGGTCTTTCCGCAAGGCGAGAAGGAATGCATCGAGGACACGGAATTCATGCGCGCCAATCATATGCGCCTTCTCGACGAATGGCGCGATCAGGCGTTAAGGGAAGAGAACAGGGCCTATGTCTCCAAATTGAGCGGCAAGACTTTCGTTATCTCCCTGCAGAACACCTGTATGAAATGTCATAACAACTACGCCGCTTTCTGCGAAAAGTGTCATGTGGCCAACAGCGTTTACCCGTATTGCTGGACCTGCCATATTCTTCCCTCGGAGGGCAAATAATGAAAGACAGCAGAAGACGTTTTCTGAAAATGGCGGGCATCTCCGCCTTTGCCCTTATCGGCGGTCTCGGAGCGTCGGCGGCGAACGCCCAAATCGCGCCGGGAAAATACATACCGCGCAAGGGCGGCCTGACCGCCAAACGCTGGGCCATGGTCATCGATACGCGTCAATTCGCGACAGCGCGAGATTATGAGCCGTGCATAGCCGCGTGCGACAGGGCGCATAACATCCCCCATATCCCGACCGATCAGAATGTAAAATGGATCTGGACCGACAGCTACGATCATGTTTTCCCCGACGACATGAACAATCATCTTAATACGTCGGTTCGCTCGCGTCCCTATATGCTTTTATGCAACCATTGCGACAACCCGCCCTGCGTGCGAGTCTGTCCGACGCAGGCGACTTATAAAATGCCAAACGGCATTGTCGCCATGGATTACCATCGTTGCATCGGATGCCGCTTCTGCATGGCCGGATGCCCTTACGGAGCGCGTTCGTTCAACTTCGTCGATCCCCGCAAGTATCTGCCCGATCCGGCTCCCAACCAGGAGTTCCCGACGCGCATGATCGGCGTCGTGGAAAAATGCAATTTCTGCGTGGAAAGACTCGCCGATGGCAAAAGGCCCGCGTGCGTCGACGCCGCGAACGGCAAGATAGCATTCGGCGATCTAGAAGATCCGAATTCAGACGTTCGCGTCTGGCTCGCCAATAATTTCAGTATTCGCCGCAAGCCGAGCCTCGGCACGCAACCCGGCGTTTACTATCTTGTTTAGGGAGACAGGCCATGCTTCAAATGTTATTCAACGCGTCAAAAAGCTATTACGCCTGGCTGGCTTTCCTGCTCTGCCTCATCGCGATCTGCGGCGTCGTCTATCTCGATCAGCTTTTCAACGGCCTCGGCATCACGGGCATGAGCAAGGACGTTTCATGGGGTCTGTACATTTCGCAGTTCACCTACTTCGTAGGCGTCGCCGCTTCGGCGGTTATGCTCGTCCTCCCCGCCTACTTCCATCACTATAAAAAATTCAAACGCATGATCATCTTCGGCGAGTTCATGGCGGTCGCCGCCGTCGTGATGTGCGCCCTGTTCATCGTGGTCGATCTGGGACAGCCCCAGCGCATGCTCAACGTCATGCTCTACCCGACTCCGAACTCGGTCATGTTTTACGATATGATCGTTCTCTGCGGTTATCTTGGGCTGAATATCGTCATCGGCTGGGTAACGCTGGAAGCGGAATTTCGCGACGTCGAGCCGCCAAAATGGGTAAAACCCCTGATTTATATTTCAATAATCTGGGCTTTTTCGATCCATACTGTAACCGCTTTTCTGTACGCCGGCGTCCCCGGTCGCCATTATTGGCTTACGGCGATCATGGCCGCCCGATTCCTGGCCTCGGCCTTCTGCTCCGGACCGGCGATTCTCTTGCTCCTCATTTTCGTCGTTCGCAGACTGACAGGCTTCGATCCCGGCAAGGAAGCTGTAAAAACGCTCTCCATTATTATCGTTTACGCCATGTGCATAAACGTTTTCTTCTATCTCTGCGAACTTTTTACAGCCTTTTATAGCAATATTCCGGGGCATCTGGAGCCTATTCGCTTCCTCTTCGAGGGTCATGGCGGACATCTGGCGTGGGTCTCGTACTGGATGTGGGCGGCTGTCATTATGGCCATAGCCTCCCTGATAATTCTCATTCCTCCCGCGTGGCGCAATAGTCGACTTCTGCCTCTGGCCTTAATCATGCTTGTGGCCGCTTCCTGGATCGACAAGGGACTTGGGCTTCTCATTGGCGGCTTTACCCCCAATATGTTTGAGGCCGTTACTCCGTATATGCCGACATTCAAGGAAGTCATGGTCGCGCTGGGCGTGTACGCAGTCGGCGCACTTGTATTGTCCCTGCTTTGGAAAATAGCCTTGAGCGTAAAGAAAGTTTCGGGGCATTTCACGGATTAACTCAATCTGATCTTCGGAAAACTCGCTTCCTTCCGACGGCCCGTTAGCTCGACGGGCCGTTTTTTGTCGACGCGCTTGACTTTGAGTTAGTTAGTCGTGATAATGAAATCAATAAACCAGCTTATCGTCGCGTCGCCGCGAACGAGGCTCGAGCGAAATTTTATCGACAATTTTATTTATATTTTAAGCGCCTAAAATCAAATAATATAAAAATTGTATTTCCGGAGGACTCGCCATGCACGAAGCGATAAAAGACGCGATGGGTATCTGCAAAACCATCCTCCGCAACGGCTACGACGCGCACGTAATAAATCC
>JAAUYY010000036.1 GCA_014804865.1 Desulfovibrio sp. | reverse complement strand
TACTTCTATTGTCTTAATCGGATTTTTTTGTCTTAATTCAATAATTTCTCTATATCTTCCAAATTATATTTTTGATTATAAGCGATTGCGATTAATATTGATTCGTTTCCTATTACCTCTTATGGAATCTCTATGTTCATATATAAATATTAATAAAAACGACATCAGAAAATCTTTTATAAAAATTAATAACGAATACGTCTTACAGCATTTAAATATTAATAAAGACAGTAAAATATTATTGTTACTGCCTCATTGCATACAAAACAGTAAATGCGAAATACGTTTAGCTCCAGATTTAAAAAATTGTAAAAATTGTGGAAAATGTTTAATTGGAGTAACGAAAGATATTTGTTTAAAACATAACTTTTATACTATTATCGCGTCTGGAGGCACAGTCGCTCGGAAGTATGTAAAGGAATTAAAGCCAGATTTTATTATTGCGATAGCGTGCGAGCGTGATTTAACATCTGGAATACAAGATTGCTTTCCAATACCTGTATTTGGAATACTTAATATCCGTAATTTTGGACCTTGCGTTAATACCTCTTATTCTCTGCCTTTACTCACCTTATTTCTAGAAAATATCTGAGCCCGCCCTATCACTATTGCCCTTTTTTACGGGTTTGGCAAGCGGTTTGGTAGGGGTTTTGGGATTTTTAGTTTTTATCGATTAATATCATGGGTGGGATCGGCGTTTTTCGCCGTTGGTATATTATACATTACTGTCTTGCGAGACTAGAGATCTCATCGCGCGGCAGGGATAATCGCCAGGCTTCGGGCTTTTTATGAGGGTCGGGAGGTCGTCCGCTGGCCGCCCGGATTTTCGAGGAATATAGCGATTCGCTTTTGAAAATACTCAACGCGCTATGCGGCTTTGCTATGCGTAGGAGCAAGCAAAATTGCCTCAAAGCGAGCTTGCAAGCCAAAGGTCAGTCCTGCATGGACTGTTCGCGCTGGAGCATGGCGCGCGCCTTGAGCAAATGGAAAGCAAGGCGGCTCGCGTATAGGAGATTTCAAGCGGGATACGCTATAAAAAATCCCAGAGGCTAGCGCGCAATTAATCAAAACTTTCCAATGAGGGAGACGATTTCGCGCTGGTGCGAGCGCAAACCGGCTTAGGAGACCTGGAAAAATATTGTTTGCGATTGGAGGCAAATATAGAGATTGAGGGCGTAGCGCGGTCGTTCAGGACGCGTAGGCAAATATTGAGAGGTAGGGCGCCGATTGCCGGTCGGAGGGGAAAGCGCGTAAAACCCGCCAGGGCGCGGAGCAAATATAGAGAGGATGACAACCGGTCGGGGAGATAGCGCAGCTCGGAGACAACGAGGACCGGGGCCGGAGCAGGAACGCGCGTAGGGCGAAGCGAAGGCCAGGGAGTAAGCGGGGCGCGGGATTGAGGGCGCGGAGGTTAGGGGTAAGGGGGATGGGGGAAAGCGAGATTGAGGAGTCGGAGGATAGAGAGGGACGGGAGAGAAAGAGCGAAAGGCGAGAATGGTAGGGAGGGGACGCGGAAACGCGATTGAATAGGCTGAGGCTAGAGAGGAAGCGGGATAGAGCGAAAGGCGCGGATGCTAGCAAAGGCGCGGGGCGCGGGATTGAAGAGGCAGAGATCAGAGAGGGATAGGGACGCGGGAACGGGCGAAAGGCGCGGAAATTTATGGGAATGGGACGGGAGAGATAGAGGGATAGGCGAGGATAACATAAGGGAATGGGGGCTGGCGGGATTTGCGCTCCGTCCCGAACCGCGAAAGCGGGTCGGGCGGAAAATTGCGGAAATCATGCCAGCCCCCCTCGGGCGGATCCGCGAGCAAGGAGAAACGGCGGGTCCTTCGCGGGATTTCATGCCGATTTGCGCCGATCCGCGAGCCATTAATAAACGCGGCGCGAAAATTCTATCGTTTTGGGAGGGTACATGACAAAGGAAAAGCTTCTCAAAGCCATAAAACTCAAATGTCTCGAGTGTTCCGGCGGCGTCCGCGAGGAGGTTCAATTTTGCCAGATTCCCGCCTGTCCCCTCTATCCCTATCGCCTGGGCGAGGATCAGGCTCTCTTGCCAGGATTGGGGGACGCGGAGGATGAGGGTGAGCGAAACTCGCGGGCGCCGAAGACGACGCGGAGGCTAGCAAGGGCGCGGGATGCGGGAACGCGAGATAGAGGACGCGAAGGATAGGGAGGAGGTGGGACGCGGGTCGCGCGAAGGGCGACGCGAAGGCAAGAGAGTGAATTGGACGCGGGAACGCGAGATAAGGCTTTGGACGCTGAAATATATGGGAGTACGGTAAGGGAGAGAAAGAGCGAAAGACGAGATTAGTTCGGGGCAATGGACGGGAGAGATAGCGGGATAGGCAAGGATAACATAAGGGAATGGGGGCTGGCGGGATTTGCGCTCCGTCCCGAACCGCGAAAGCGGGTCGGGCGGAAAGTGCGGAAATCATGCCAGCCCCCCTCGGGCGGTCGGAGCGAGAGCGCGGAGACCGCATCTACCCCCGCGCTGNCGTCGTCTCAAATTTACCCGCGCAAGGTCGCGCGTTGGCGCCGAGTTTTTTTATTCGNCCTCCCCCAGGCTATTCGCGCTCGCGGCTAATTCTCGCTCCACGTGGAGCATTAGCGTCGAATCCAGTCTAAAATTCTCTAAAAAGAGTGGCCGTCCGCCAGGGCGTTTGCGAGGGTATCGCCTCAAATTCCGACCTAATCTTTCCGAATCCGCNTCGTCTCAAATTCCGCCAAACCTGCCCGCGCCGCCGCTCCAAATACAACCAAAAAGACCCATGCCGGAGAGCTTNTCGCTCCAATTCCGGCCCGAACGAAGCCGCCTCGGAGAGTTTTTCGCTCCAAATCCCGCCGCAAGGCTTCGCGCTGGCGCGGACTTTCGCGCGGCAAATCCATTCAAAATCTCTTCTGGAAAGGATTCTATTTTAAGAACATGGCGTCCTNATGTNNGGCGCGNNCGCATNTCGGATCAGCAAGCCTTTCCGCAATAAAATTGAAGCGACTCCCTCAAAAGATTTTATCCCCTTTTTTTNCGCTTTAAAATTGAATCGTTCCCCTCCAGAGTTTCCCCTTCCTCTCCGTTTTAAAATTGNAACAATTCCTTCGAAAAGATTTTTTTCCCATCCCCTTCGCAATAAAATTGAAACAATTCCTTCGAAGATTTTTTCCCTTTATTTTCCGCCTTAAAATTGAAACAATTTTCTCGAAANATNTTTNCNCCTTATTTNCCTCATCAAATTGAAACGCTCCCNTCGTATTTTTTCCCCTTTCTTTNCGCCTTAAAATTGAAACGCTCCCCTCCACAGTTTCCCCTTTCCTCTCCGCCTTAAAATTGAAACGCTCCGCGNCTTTCCCCTCCNATGCTCAATCAAATATCCCGTATANTATTTCNCTTTCNCGGNNNGGCGTCTTGCCTGGGCGNGGNGAGAGCGGCGAAAGGATNGTGCCNCGGCCTTCCTCGTATTGCTCGATGCCCNTGCTCGCGTTGCGGACA
Source organism: Desulfovibrio sp. (assembly GCA_014804865.1). The sequence goes on along the minus strand of JAAUYY010000036.1, from coordinate 7,243 downwards.
AGTTTCGATAGGGGAAAGCGGGAGGCGAAGCTGAATATATCCGCCGTCGCCAGGGCGAGATCCGTATAGGCGTCTTCGCCCTGAATGACTTTTCGCGCTTTTGAAACAAAATTTCCCGCGAGCTGGTANGGCTGGTCGATGGTCGTGCGCGGGCCGCCCTGACGGAAGCCCTGATGTTTGATGTCAAAGAGATCCAGCGCGAGATCGCCAGCGGTCGAGCCGAAAATCGGNATNCGCATGGTGTAAAAATCCATGAGCGANGAGAGCATGTTCGATGTAAATTCNTCCGGCTCGTCCCAGGGATAGACGCCGCGAGCCAGGGATATGGCGAGACCGAAGAACACNGCTGGCGCGACGTATTCGTACATGAAAAAGCGGGCGTATTCGGGAAAACTCACAAGGCCTTTNNTTCGNGCGATGGACATTTGCCGACCGCGCTGGGCGAAGAGGGTTATAGCCGAGGCGAAGCCGTTGACAAGGCGCGCGGCGTTGTTCACGCGCAGAAAGGCCGAGCGCGAAGAGCCGTCGTAATCGGGNTTTGAGGCCTTGACCATGTTGTCGGCNAATTTCACAGCCTCTTCGTGGATCTGGTCGCGAACCTTGAAAAGATTTTTCCGGTCCCGTCCGGCCAATGAAGGAAGCTTCGCNTCGGCCATTTTCACATTGTANGCCGCNGCCCANACCGCGCCNGTCGCCGCGGCGTCCACAATNATAATCGGGGACATNCCCAATTGAACGAAATCGTCCCAGCTNATTTCATGCTCGCCGATCGTCACGCTGGCTTTTTTCNTGAAGCTCAACTGATCGATGGCTCGCCTGAGNTCCTGATCGAGGTTATGCAGGCGCGATTTCATNTAGGGCGAGACTTCGTGGATCTGNTTCAGGGCGGACGGGCCGTTCTTGCTCATCCACATGATCGATTTGACCATTGGCTGAACTCCGAGNTCGCCNATGGCCGGAAAGACGGCTGTGGATTGCAGGGCGGCGACTTTCAGGTTCCAGGAAAGTCCCCAATAGACAAGATAGGGACGCAGGGTATTGGCGAGACTGGTCAGNATATCCGAATTGGCCACGCCCGGCTCGCNCCTGAGGACGCCGCGCAANTTGGAGGCGATCGCCTCGTAGTCGTCGCGGCCAAATTTGGTTATGTAAGTCTTTTTGAACTCCGGTCGGCGGATAACGTCATTGTAGTCGCGGACTGGNCTTGCCANGCGNATGAAGGTTATAACGTCNTTNATATGCTCCGAGAGGATCGACGTATCGAACTTCACGGGAAGNCNNGGCGANTGTTTNGTCCNNTTCTCGGTCATTCCCTTTCTCGCGGTCGTGTCCTTCTGGAACAGGGCGTCGTTGCGGTTNAAGAGGTCGTCCATCTCGTTCCACTGGCCGACGCGCGAGCTTATGTTTCCGTCGTAGCGNAGGGGATAATAGCCGCCCTTNAGCTGNANTNGNTCGCCGCCGNAGCCGGTAACGCGGACGCCGTCGATTTTGACCCTTTCGGGCGCGAAGCCGTATAGCTCGAGGTGGGCTCGGGANAGATCGCCCCAGCGGGAGGCGAGAACGTCCCAGATCTCCTGAATGGCCAGCCAGTCGTCGCGGGTCAGCAGACCGTTTCGTCCCTGACTGGGAGGCGCGGCCGGCGCGTTCCTGGTATTGACATGGGCCGCGTTCCAGACCTGCGTGGCCACTGTGTCGCCCAGAAGCTCCGCGACCATGTCGTAAGTCAGGGTAAATTCGCGCTTGCCGTCTTCNCTNAGNCNGGTATANCCGGTCATNAGCCGGTTCATGTTCTGGACATTGCCGCAATTCAGGGCAANGGCGATCAGCCGGTCGCCAGTCCAGCCCTCGGNCGAATAGGCGTCGNGGATCTGCTCCGGCAGGGGAATTATATTGCCGTCCTGACCGCGCAATAATTTGCCATGCGCCTTTTGAAGACGCGCTATGGATTTGGCCAGGGCGTTGACCGGCCCGGCCAGTCTCTTGCCAATTTCTTCGCGATCGAGGCGGGCGGCGTTTTCGCCGTCGGTTATCTTGTCGAACAATCTGGAAAGCGGGCCGCCGTCCATGCTTTTTCCCGTCTTGCCAGGCAAGCGTATAAGTCCGTCGCCCTTGTCCGTCTGCCAGCGCAGGGCGTCGNTATTGGCGTAGAGCCTATCGATGGCCCTTCTCGNNCTGTATCTGACCGTTCCGGGCGCCAAAACNTCCGCGTCGGGCAATTTGGCCATAGCCTCGCGNCAGGCGTCGGCGCAGGCGAAAGCGCGATCCTCGCGNAGTTTCCGCGACTGGCGTCCAGTCTCCGCTCCGTCCTTGCGCAGCCATTCCAGCAGATTATGAGCCTCCAGCAAGCCTTCCATATCCAGCTCGTAAAACATTCCCGCCTGANTNTCNNNNGNAGGCAGGCGCANNTCCATGAGATTCTGGCCGAAGGCCGGGACAAGACCGTTGATGTCGTCGGTTTCCTCTCCCATGATCCGCGTAAGCAGCCAGCCGACGGATTGGCTCTCGAGGCTCGCGTCCATCTCGCCGCGCATTTTCCCGAGGCCCAGATTGCGCAGCAATATATCGAGGGCGGCTGTATGATAAGNGGAATACTGCCCGCGTTTCAGTCTGGCCGTCCGTCCCGCCAGATCCCGCAGGCGATCGCCGACGCGCCTGATTTCCCGCGCCTCGTTCATCAGGGCCGCGGCCAGTCGCGNCCGCCGAACCGCGTCCATNACAGCCTTGCAAATCGCCCTTGCGGAAGGCTTTTTCGCGATCGCGCAGGGCCTTGTCATGCATGGACTGGTAGCGGGCGAAGGAAATTTCGCCCAGGGGAACATGGGCCAGACGCTGGGCGGCNTCGGCGCGAATTGACTGNTAGCTCGNGATNAATGTCCGNGCCTTGCGATCGGCCTCCTCCGGCTCCCTGCCGAACTTGCGGCGATAGACAAGCCGCCAGAGCGTCTCATCGACCGCCTCCAGATATTTCTCGTAGGCGTCGCCCTGCTCGTTGGCGATCTTTTCGGCAATGTTCCGGCTAAATTCGTCCANCTCGCCCTCGATCTTCTTTTCCGCCAGATTATCGATAGTCTCGCCGCGAACGACCAGGCGTTCATGCAAATCGCGCAGCATGGCGTCGGGATCGGCCCAGAGATCGCCGCTCNTGGCCTGAACGACGATCGCCGGATCCGCGCCGCCCTCAATCAATCGGCCTGAAACCTGAATAAGCTCGTTAGTCGCCTTGTCGCCCAGAATCCTTCGGGCGTCCGCCTCATTAATATGGGCGCTCGCTACGACCTTCCAGAAACTCTCCGCGGCGANCTCTTTCTTCGCCCTCCGCAGGGCCTTGCGCCGGAATTTTTCAAGCTGATCCAGCTTCGCCCGCTCCAGGACGGACTGCGCGATTAGTCTCGCCTGCTCCAGCATGGCCTTTAGNTCGTTCCGCTCCGCCTCCGTAAACTGATCATTGTCAAGGAAAGCCGCCTCNATTTCGGCGGTCGTTTCCAGGGCCGAGATCTGGGCGATCTGNTCCCGCGAAGCCAGCAGCCGATCNAANACNCCCCGNACNTCNGGATCGACGCCGTCGCGGCCAAGCCAGTAGCGGACGGANCCGTANAGATTGACAAGCCACTTGGCGAAGCGACGAAANACGCCCTGCAACTTCCTNGANGGCGCCCTGCCCTCCATTATATAGGCCTGGAAATTNNGCGCCNACCATTCCTGCAATCTCTCGTAAGCCTCGCCGTCGGTCGCGAAATTNTCCGCGATTGTCGGCGAATTTCCCCTATAGACGACCTTTCCCGAACGNCGCGTTATGGCCTCGAGCCTCGCGTCGNCAATNCCNGCGCGGCTGGCCAGGAGCCGAACGTCCTCCCGCGCCTCCATGATCGCGTCGTAATGCTTCAGNGCNCGCTCNGCNGCNCGTCCGGCCCTGTTCAGAAAGAGGAGCCGCCGGGATAAACGCGCCGTCTTCTTTTCGTACAAATCGACCTGTTCGCGGGCGTAAGCCGCCGTCTCCTCGGCCCGCGTAGCCTGGGTCGGACTGGCCTCGCGAGCCTCCGCGGTCTCCTTCCATTGGGCNAGCTGGGCCAAAGCCTCCGTTTTNTCGTCGCCAAGCTGGTCAATTTGCGCCTCGATGGCCGACTTGAAGGNNAGAAANCGCTCCTGCCACGTTCCCCGCGTCGCGGCCATGGCCTTCGCGAAATCGGCGAAAGCCCGCCGGTCAAAGCCCTCCTTCGTNGTCGTCGCCCGCCGAAACTCCCGCATGATGTTCGCCGCGGCGATCGAGCCGTCGTCCGAAGCNANNCGAAGCAAATCGTCAATATAAANGTGCGAAGCTTCGTGCTGCATGGTGTAAATGTTGCGGTTGCGAAACAGATTGATAACCGATTTCCAGCCGTCCATGACAATCGAGCCGCGCCTGACCCGCCCNGGCTTCGTCCGAATCGTCGGGCCTTCGTAAGGAACCCGCCCGGAAAGCCGATCCATGATCTCNTCAAACGGCTCGTCCATCTCGTTGCGATAATGATACGGATGCCCAGCCGGATATTTCTCGGCCATGCGNCNNGCGAACTCCTTCGCCGTCTCGCGGNCAAGCTGGCTGTCNGGCCCAAATTCGGCGTCGGGATCGGGATGATCGACGACCCACCTGTNCCATTCCTCCCGCGTCCATGGGCGTCCNTGTCCCGGTTCCGACCCCTGTTCCGCGTTTTGCTCCGCTCCCTGCTCCGCTCCCTGCTCCGAGCCCTCTTCCGCTCCCTGTTCGGCTTCCGTCTCCGCGTCGGGATCGAAATTGAGAATGTCGGAAAGGTNCAAATCGGGGTTGNTGTCCAGAATGTCCCGAATGTCGGGCGGGAGCTCNTTGNCGCCTCCGGCCTCCTCCTGGGCTCGCAATTCCTCTTCCCAGGCGCGGGCTATCTCCTCCTCAAGGCTTTCCCCTGTATTCCCGCCGCTCTCTTCGCCCTGCTCTTCGTTCTCAATGTTTTCGGCTCCTCCCTCCGCCTCTTCTTCGGCCAAATCGTTTTCTTCGCTCTCTTCTCCGTTCAATTCGGCCTCGTCCCTGGCCTGGGCTTCGGCCGCCGCCCGCTCGGCCTCTTCAATGCCCGGGGCTTCTTCCGCCTCTTCTCCCGCTTGTTCCCCTTCCTGTTCCCCTTCCTGTCCTCTCGAATCTGTCCGGCCTCTTTCGTCGCCAATCCCGTCGTCGTGGCCTAAAATTTCTCTCAATTTATCGTCAATTTCTTCGCCCGAATCCGTCCAGCCCCTGACCTGATAACGGTTTCTAATCAATCTGTCCGGCGCGTAGCCATAAGTTTTATAAAAAGCCATGGCGTGGGCGAGCATCAGGGCGGAATTGGTTTCAATCTCGTAGCCGCTCAGTCCCGCCTCCCTCATCTGTTTTTTAGCCTCGGCCATGGCCGCGTTCGCCCTCTGGGTCATTTCCTTCCAGCGGGCCAGATCCCTCGCCTGTTCGGCCCGTCTCTCGCCAAGGGGAAGGTTGGCCATGTCCTCTTCGCCCAGCAATACGGCCATGGCCTCGCTAATGACCTCGTCCGGGTGAAAATCCCTGGATTGACCCGCCGTCGGGCCGCCCGGCGTCAGGCGCAACAAATCCAGAACCTTGCCCGAGCGCGAATTGTTCGCCGACAATACCCTCGCCGCCTCGACCTCCAGCGGCGCTCCTCCGTTCAGAGCCTCGTTCACCTCCGCCGCCGTAACTCCCAGCGCGTCAAGGACTTCCTGCGGCGCGGTAACTTCCTCATGGAACAAGGTCGCCAGATCGTCCGCGTCAATGAACAGCTTTCTATACCCGTCCGGGATCAGCTTATCGATGATCTCGTAGCTCGCCTCCGGGTCGGCTTCCGTTCCCAGCGTTGCCCGCGCTTCTTCCATGGCTCGACCCATCTCCTGGGCGGCCATCGATTGTTCCGTCAGATCCCTCGCGAGATCCTGAATACGCTGTTCCTCTTCCGCCGCCGCCTGAAACTTCTTGCGATGAATGAAATGACCCGCCGCGCCGCCGCCAGCCCCCATCACAAAGCCCAGGGCGCCTTCGTAAAGTCCCTCCTTGAAGGCTCTGGCGAATCTCTCGCCGTCCGTTATCGCGCCCGCGAACCATTCGAATCTCTCGCCAAAGTCCTTCGCGTAAAGGGAGCTTTCCGCCCATGTGTGGCCCGCGTATTCCGGCCATTTCTGCGCGAACTCCGTGACGCCTTCGATCGTTCCCGCCGCGAACATCGCCCTTTTCAAATTGGCCAGCGAACGCAAGTCTGTCCCGCGGAGCAGTCTCGCCATCTTCGTGACGCCCAGCAGTTCAAGAGGCATTTGCAAAGACGCGTTTATGGACGCTCCGACCGACGCGTTCGTCGGATCGATCCCCATTTCCGTCAATTCCCGATAGCTCGAGCCATAGATCTGGCTCCCCATGAAGCTCATGCCCAGCGCGGGCGAAGTCATAAAACCCGCCACGCTTCCGCCAAGCTGCGGGATCTGGTTCATTACGTCCATCCAGAAACCGGACAAACCCCGCCTCTCGCCTACTTTTCCCTTCTTCTCCTCGAGAAATTCCTCGCCCTGTCCCAGCTTCTCCGCGAATATCCGCCAGTTGTCCCGCTCCTCCGCGTCGCCAAAATTCCCGGCCTCGCCAATGCTCCGCAAACTCGCCATCATGTTTATGGGCAGATCAAGAGTCCCGTTCCAGAAACTCTTCCCAGTGTCCGCCAGAAATTCCCAGTATCCCTCCGCTATCCCAACCCCCAGCTCCCCGACCTTGTTCGCGACGCCCTCCCAGCCCAGCCGCTCAAGCTCCGCCAGCTTCTCCTCCCGCCACTGGCTCTTCCCCAGCCGCTCGAAGAGGAATTGCAAACTCTCCCACATCGAAGTCGTGTCCAGAGCCTTCCTTGCCCGCTCCGGATCGCTTGCCGCCCAGTCCGTAAGCTTCCTCGATCGCGCCATCTTCCGCGCCGCGATCTCAAGCGCTACGTCCCGCGGAGCCGCCAAAACCAGCTCCTCGCTTACCCCAAGATCCGCCGCCGCCCTCTTCGCCCAGCCCAGATCAGCCCCCGTCGCCTCCCCAGCCGCGATCAAACTCGCCCGCGCCCGTACCCGCGCCCGCTCCGCCTCGGTCAAATACTCGCTATCAAATTCGTCAGTCTCAGTTACGGCCATGGTTAGTCTCCTGCGCTTCGCGAAGTTAAGAGGTCAGGGGTAAGAGGAAAAATTTTTGAAAAAATTTTTCCCCTTTCCCCCGAACCCCCTATCCCCTTTC
>JAAUYY010000035.1 GCA_014804865.1 Desulfovibrio sp. | reverse complement strand
TTGGCCGCGCTACGGCCTTAAAAATTCTTGATACGACGGGCGTGAACTGGGAAAGGAACATCGACGATCTTTCTTCTGACGAAGTGAACGAGATCCGCAAGGAACTTGAGCAAAATTATAAGGTCGAAGGCGATCTCCGGCGCGAAGTTACGAGCAATATAAAGCGTCTCATGGATATCGGTTGCTATCGCGGTTTGAGGCATAGACGCGGCTTGCCGGTCAAGGGGCAACGCACGCATACGAACGCCAGAACGAGAAAAGGGCCCAGACGCGGAGCCGTCGGCAAAAAGAAATAATAAAAACGGAGCAATATAATGGCCAGACCTAAAAAAGCGGTCAAAAAGAAAGAAAAAAAGAATGTGCCTTTGGGCGTAGCCCATATTCAGGCTTCCTTTAATAATACAATTATAACGTTTACCGACACCAGAGGAAACGCCATTTCCTGGGCTTCTTCCGGGCAAAGCGGTTTTAAGGGATCGCGCAAATCCACGCCTTTCGCCGCGCAGGTCGCGGCTGAAACAGCCGCGCGCAAGGCCCAGGAAAACGGGATGAGAACAGTAGGGATTTATGTGAAGGGCCCCGGCTCCGGTCGCGAAGCCGCGATGCGCGCCATAGCTACGGCGGGTTTTCGGGTCGCGTTTATCAGGGACGTAACGCCCATACCGCATAACGGATGCCGTCCGCCAAAACGCCGGCGCGTCTAATTCATACACAAAGCATATTGGAAATAAGGAATTTTTATGGCTAAATATACGGAAGCCAAATGCCGCTTGTGCCGTCGGGAAGGATGCAAACTTTTTCTAAAAGGCGAAAGATGCTTTACCGACAAATGTTCTTATCAGCGCAGACCGTACGCTCCCGGGCAGCATGGAAGGGCTAGAAAGAAGATCAGCGATTACGCAGTTCAGTTGCGCGAAAAACAGAAGACAAAGCGAGCTTACGGCGTGCTCGAGAAGCAGTTCCGCGGATATTTCGAGAAAGCCGATATGCGCAAGGGCGTAACAGGCGCCAATCTGCTTGAAACGCTGGAGCGTCGTCTTGATAATGTAGTGTATAAATTAGGCTTCGCCAGCTCCCGCGATCAGGCCAGGCAACTTGTGCGGCATGGCATCTTCACATTGAACGGTCGCAAGGTTGATATTCCCTCGCTTCAGGTCAAAGTCGGAGACGTAATCGAAGTTCCCGAAAAGAATAGAAAGATCCCCGTAATCGCTCAATTCGCCGAATCCTTTGGAAAGCGCGGTTTGCCAGTTTGGCTTGAGGCCGACGGAACCGCGTTCAAAGGCGAGGTAAAGGCTTTGCCGCAGAGAGACGATATACAGATTCCGATTAACGAACAATTGATAGTGGAACTTTACTCCAAATAAATGAGGGGCCAATGCTTATCAAACAGGGCGATCGGCTGATCAACTCGCGCAACTGGTCGGAATTGGTCAAACCTGAACAGATAACGCGCGAAAAAGAAGCCAGGGATGGCACATACGCGAAATTTGTCTGCGAACCCCTTGAAAGGGGTTATGGCACCACTATTGGCAACGCTTTAAGAAGAGTCCTTCTGTCGTCGCTCCAGGGAGCCGCTTTCGTATCAGTAAAAATAGCGGGCGTCCCCGCCGAATTCAGCACCATACACGGCGTCCAGGAAGACGTTACGGATATAGTGTTGAACTTGAAGCAGGTTCGTATGCGGATGGACACGGAAGAGCCGCAACGACTCACTCTGAAGGCCGATACCAGAGGAAAAGTTTCCGCCGGGCATATCACGACCAATCAGCATATCGAGATCCTGAATCCTGATCAGCATATAGCGACATTGACAGAAGACGTCCCGCTTGAGATGGAGCTCGAAGTTCGTATGGGCAAAGGTTATGTGCCCTCCGAAGATCATAAGGATCTGGACGAAAACGAAGTGAATTTAATCAAGCTGGATTCCAGCTTTTCGCCAGTTCGACGCGTCGCTTATACGGTAGAAGACGCGCGCGTAGGCCAGATGACCAATTACGACAAGCTAACTCTTGAAGTATGGACAGACGGTTCGATAACTCCGGACGACGCTGTCGCCTACAGCGCCAAGATAATCAAGGATCAAATATCCGTTTTCATAACTTTTGACGAACGCGTTTCCGGCGATCTCCATTCTGGCGTAAACGAAAACGGAAAGCTCAACGAGGCCCTTTTCAAAAGCATCGACGATCTGGAACTCTCCGTTCGCGCAACTAATTGTTTGAGAAGCGCGAATATCGCCACTGTGGGCGAACTGGTACAAAAGACAGAAGCCGATATGCTGAAGACTAAAAATTTTGGCCGCAAATCCCTGGACGAGATCAAGAGCGTTCTTCTGGATATGGGGTTAGATTTTGGCATGAAAGAAGAAGGCATCGATAAAAAACTTCAGGAATGGAAAAGGAAAAATCAAAATGAAGCATAGCAACTCCGGCAGAAAATTTTCGCGGACGCCCGCCCATCGAAAAGCGATGCTTTTGAATCTTGCAAAGGCTTTAATCCAGTATGGCAAAATTCGCACCACAGAAATGAAGGCCAAAGACTTGCGCGGCGTGGTTGAGCCCATGATCACTCTCGCGAAGAGAAACGATCTTCACGCGCGCCGTCTCGTATATAAAGATCTCAATAATCACGCGATGGTTAAATATCTATTTGACAAAATTGGACCAGTCTTCGCGGACGTTCCGGGCGGTTATACCCGCGTTGTCAAACTCGCCGAAAGACGCAAGGGCGACAACGCTCCTATGGCTATTATTGAATTTTCCAAAGAAATCCCCGAGACTAGCGCGGAAGCTCCCGCGAAGTAACTATAATAAGCGCGAAAATTCGACATATTTGCGAGCGCAACGCGTTCTATTTCGCTCGGTAACTATTCTAGTGGATGGGTTATCGAGCGAATATTTTTTTATTTTTTTTTAGCGGATGAATAAATGTCGTATCAGTCTTTTCCCTGGGTAACCGGAGATTCTGCGAGCTTTGAAAAATTAAGGCTTCTCAATATTCCATCGTTAAAAGAAAAAAGTTTTTTGGACGTTGGGTGCAACCAAGGCTTTTTTTGCGGCTTCGCCGCTTTTCTTGGGGCGGATAAAGTTGTCGGCATCGATATCAATTCAAATTTTATTCAAGAAGCCAGGATACTTTTTCCGAACTGCGAATTTATATGTCAGAACTTGGACGATTTGGGAACGGAAAAATACGACATTATCTTAAACGCGTCGGCTATTCATTACGCGAAAGATCAAAAAGAATTTTTGGATATGCTGGTCAGTCGACTTAAGCCAGGCGGAACATTAATTNTGGAAATTGGAATCGCTCCAGGGGAAGAGAACGAATTTGTNGAGACAAAGCGCTCCATAGACACGCGAAAGTTTCCGACTCGACGCAAATTGCTCGAAATGCTTAAGCCCTACGCGTANAAGCATATTGGTCAAAGCGTGTCTCAAGCGGGCGATCCTTTGCCTCGACATATCTACCATATTTCGCGCAAATTGCCTTACGCCATTTTGATGCTTGACGATCCTTACGCCGGAAAAACTTTTGTCGGCGCCGAGATCTTCAATTCGGATATTCAAAAGATTTCCGGCGACGCTCTTATTTGGGGCGTTTATTCGGGCGACATTCCCGCTCCGGATCCGATAAGAAAAATAATCATGGAGAATTTCGATACCAGAGATTGTTCCAGGATCTGCTATTTAATCTGCAAGGCGGAGCTAATAGGCGAGTATTGCGCCTGGATATCCGAAATCGCAAAAGGGGAGAATTTCATTCTAGACGCGTATTTTCCCGCGTCGCGAAGAAGCCAGTTAAGCGAATCAATGGAGCGAGCGGGCTTTTATGTAGTTAATATTCAGATACAAAAAGCGATCGCGCGACCGCGGGTTAAGGAGAGGGCTCCCCAAGGCTCCCTGGAAGGGTACAGACGATATCTGGAAGAAAATTATATGGTCGACGAAGAAGATTATCTGAAAGCCAATCCCGACGTGGCGAAGGCTGTAGAAGAGGGATGGATGCCGAGCGGTCTGTATCACTATATTTTTTACGGCAGACGCGAAGGGAGAAAGCGATCTATATAGCTAATCGCGCTTGAAATTATCCCTTAACTGCTAGAGGTTTCGCAGTCCATTTGCGCGAGGCGTAGCATACGGCAACGCAAACTGTTCTTTCAGGATTAGCGTTTGGCTGGGAAGCTCGCCTTTGGATAATTTCGCGGGCGTCTTTGTATGGCAAGCCGTCATAGCGCGTTGAGGATTTTCAATCGCGACGCGCCAAAGCCTCTTCGGGAGATAAAGATAAAACGCGTTTTTGGAAGGACGCGCGAAATTGACCTCATTCCATTCTTGCGAGACTGGAGTTAATGCGCTATATTATCTTGTTGCGAGAGTGGCGGAACTGGTAGACGCACTGGACTTAGAATCCAGCGCTTACGCGTGGGGGTTCAAATCCCCCCTTTCGCACCATTTTTGAATCCAAAAAAGGAGCCGCATAAGTGGAATATACTGTGACCGAAGTTTCTCCAGTAAAAAAACGCTTGNCCGTCGTTGTTCCCGCCGACGAAGTAGGCGTAGCCCTGACCGCCTCCGCGGTCATGTTGCAAAATTCAGTTCAGATGGACGGTTTCAGGAAAGGGAAAGTTCCGCTCGGCGTAATAGAAAAAAAATATAAGGATCAAATCGTCTCCGAGTCTCAAGAGAATTTAATTAACATGAATCTCAACGAGATCGCCGAAAAAATTGGAGATAAGCCCATATCGGGTTACAATGTCATAACCGAAGGCTCCGAGTTCGCGAAAGGCAAAGATTTTGAATACGCGATCGAATATGAAGTTTTGCCAAAAATCGATTTTCCCGATTATATCGGAATGGAAGTCGATGAATATAAAATTGAACCAAATCCCGACTCCATTAACGATATAATAGAAAAAATACGCGCGGAAAACGCGGAGCTTGTCGTAGCTGACGGCAACGCGCCCGCGAAGNACGGGCAGGTCGCGGTTATTGATTTTGAAGGATTCGAGAATGGCGAGCCTGTGAAAGGCGTAAAATCCCTCAATTTTTCGCTCGAATTGGGCAACCGCAACGCTCTCGAGGCCTTTGAAGAGCTTATAAAAAGCATTCCCGTAGGACATACCGCCGAAAAAGAAATACTTTTCCCGGAGGATTTCATAGAGCCTGGTCTGGCGGGCAAGACATTGCTCATGAGAGCGAAGGTGCACGCTGTAAAAGATAAAAAATTGCCCGAATTTAATGACGCATTCGCAAAGAAACTCGGTTTCGAATCCGCGGAAAATATGCGCGATGTCATCGAGAAAAGCTATATAAAATCGGCCAAAGAGCTTCATAAAGCTGAAGCGCAGGGGAAATTGCTCGATATGCTCCTCAANCAGACGGAATTTCCTGTGCCTGAAAGCATGATAGACGCGACCAACAGCGTGTTGTTGGGCGATTTCGCTACGCGTCTCGAGCGTCAGGGCGTCTCAATTCACGCTTTAAAGAAAGGAATAAAAGAAATCAGGGACGAATTCCGTCCCAAAGCCGAAGAATTGGCGCGCTCGCAAACCCTGCTTATGGCGATCGCCGAAAAGGAAAATATAGAGATAACCAACGAGGAAGTCGTCAAGGGCATTTATGATAGTTGCGTCAGATCTGGCGAAGATTTCAATCANACTTACAANCATCTCCAGGATTCTGGCATGATCTTTCATATGAAGGATAAAATGCTCGCGGACAAGGCGATGGATTACCTCTACGCGAAGGCTAAAATAAATTATATTGACAAGCCCGCCGGAGGCGAAGCCGCGGAAACTGAAGAAATAGCCGAGGAAATCGCGACAAGCAATGAAAATAGCGCGGATAAGGAATAAGGGAGGACGAAATGGGAGTGGTGCCGTATGTAATTGAGACCAAGGGCCGTTCCGAGAGAATGTATGATATATATTCTCGCCTTCTTAAGGATCGCATCGTCGTTCTGGGAACGGAAGTGAACGATATGGTCGCGTCTTCAATTTGCGCTCAGTTTCTTTTTTTGGAATCGCAGGATCCGGAGAAGGAAATAAGTTTCTACATTAATTCTCCGGGCGGCTCCGTTTCGGCTGGTCTCGCGATTTATGACACGATGAAATATATNAGCGCGCCCATTTCCACTGTCTGCATGGGGATGGCCGCGAGNATGGGGGCTTTTCTATTGGCCGCGGGCGAGCCCGGAATGCGCTTTGGCTTGCCAAATTGCAGCGTAATGATCCATCAGCCGTCGGGCGGTTTCCGCGGNCAAGCGACCGATATGGAAATTCACGCGCGCGAGATCCTGCGTCTGAAAGAAAAATTGAATAAAATTCTCGCGGAAAGCACGGGCCAGACNTACGAAAAAATTGTCGAGGCTACNGAAAGAGACAATTTCCTTTCCGCCGAGGAAGCAAAAGAATTTGGCTTAATTGATAAAATTCTCGTTTCCCGGAAAGAAAAGGCCGAAGAGAGCAAGAAGGAATAGAGCATGGANTCCGAACAGGATCAGGGGCAAGAAGGCGTTTCCTGCACATTCTGCGGTAAGAACGAACTTCAGGTCGCCAATCTCATAACTCATCANCGCGCGAATATCTGCGACGANTGCATCCGGCAGTGCAACAATATTATCGCTAGAGACAGATACAAGCATAAGAAAAATAGCGAACGTCTNTTATCGCCGCAAGAAATCAAGGCGGCTCTCGACGAGTACGTCATTGGACAGAACGAGGCGAAAAAGATCCTCTCTGTCGCNGTGCATAATCACTACAAGNGAGTTTTCTATTCCGACGCCATAGGCAAGGACGTAGAGCTGGAGAAAAGCAACATTCTCCTTGTGGGGCCATCTGGCAGCGGCAAAACGCTCATGGCTAAAACTCTGGCGAAGGTGTTGCGCGTGCCTTTTGCCATAGCCGACGCGACAACCTTGACGGAAGCGGGATATGTAGGCGAAGACGTTGAAAATATCCTCGTGCAATTATTGCAAAACGCTGATTACGATATCGAAGCCGCGAGCAGGGGCATCATATATATAGACGAAATTGACAAGATTTCGCGAAAGGGCGACGGGCCGTCAATTACTCGCGACGTTTCCGGCGAAGGCGTCCAACAAGCTCTATTAAAAATAATCGAAGGAACAGAAGCCAATATCCCGCCAAAGGGAGGAAGGAAACACCCGCAACAGGAATTTATGCGGTTAAATACTTCCAACATACTCTTTATAGTGGGCGGAGCTTTTGTCGATTTGGACAAGATTGTCGAATCGCGTTTGAGCGGATCTTCCATGGGATTTGGCGCGAACGTGCGAACGAGCAAGGAAATGCCCCTTGGGGAACTGCTGGATAAAATTCATCCCCAGGATCTTGTAAAGTTTGGCTTAATCCCGGAATTTGTTGGTCGAATTCCAATCATCACCCATGTGGACGAACTTGACGAGAAAGATTTGGTTCGCATTTTGACCGAACCCAAAAACGCTCTCGTCAAACAATATCAAAAGTTGTTTAATCTGGATAACGTAAATCTTGAATTTACCCAGGACGCGTTAAAGGCTATCGCCGCCCAAGCCATCGAGAGAGAAACTGGCGCGCGCGGTCTTCGCAATGTCATGGAAAAGATCATGCTCGATATAATGTTCAAACTGCCATCGATGCCGGATGTGCGCGATTGCATAATTAATGAGGACGTTATAACGGGAAAAAGGAAACCTATTCTTCTTTACGCTGACGGCGCGGAAGTCGATTTGGACAGCGCGGAACCAGTCTCTTCTTGATCCATGTTCGCGGAAGTAATTGATTTCAATGATAGCCAGGTTGCGATTTAGCCGCCCGAAAGCTTTCGCGAAATTATGAAGAAGAGGGACGGTCCGATTGGGGATAAGTTCAAGCGAAAAGCGCAATAATGGGAAAAATTGATGGCTGAAGAATCGCGCGTTTTTGAAAATTTGCCAGTCATGCCTTTGAGGGACGCGATAATTTTTCCCAAATCAATAATGCCTTTCTTCGTTGGCCGTCAGTCGTCAATTCAGGCGATCGAGATGGCCAACGCCTCTCGAGGGAAACAGATATTCCTCGTCGCTCAAAAAGATTCCCTCACGGAATTGCCCGATCCCGACGATTTATACAGGATTGGCGTAGTCTGCAAGATTCTTCAATTATTGCAATTGCCCGACGGCACTGTAAAAATTCTTTGCGAAGGACTTTATAGGGGGCTATGGACTTCCATGGTTCCCTACGATTCCTGGTTTGTCGCTTCGGGGGAGGAAGTTCGCGACACCGGTCAAGACGATATGGAGGGCAAAGCTCTCGCCCGGGCAGTTCGAGAATCTCTGGAAACTTTTGGGGCGAACAATTCCCGTCTCTCTCAAGAATCCCTCCTTTCCATAATGTCCTTCAGGGAGCCTGGCGATTTAGCCGACGCAATCGTTCCGCATCTTAAAATCGACGCCCATAAAAAACAGGAAGTTCTGGAAATAAATCATGTTTCCAGGAGGCTGGAGAAAGTCTTCGAGCTCCTCGAGACTGAAAAAGCGCTTACTGACGTCGAAAAACGGATAAAAAATCGCGTAAAAGTTCAAATGGAACGCAATCAGCGCGACTATTATCTGATGGAACAGATTAAGGCCATAAACAAAGAGATGGGACGGGACGACGATCCCGAGATCGAGATTATCAACCTTGAGAAGAGGATCGAGGAAAAAAATCTGCCAGCGGAAGCCAGGGCAAAGGCTCTTGAAGAAACCAGAAAATTGAGAATCATATCGACGGCGACCGCCGAATATTCCGTTGTAAGAAATTATATAGACTGGATTCTCGATTTGCCGTGGAACGAATCGAAGGCGACGACTATCGATTTGCCAGCCACTAGAAAACTACTTGACGCCGAGCATTTTGGTCTCGAAAAGGCTAAAGAGCGTATTCTGGAATACCTTGCGGTACAGAAATTATCCAATAGTTTGAAAGGGCCAATTCTATGCCTCGTCGGGCCTCCGGGCGTGGGAAAAACGTCTTTGGCGAAATCTGTGGCCAAGGCCACTGGGCGCGATTTCGCGCGGCTCTCCCTCGGCGGAGTGCGCGACGAAGCGGAGATTAGAGGGCATAGACGCACTTATGTCGGCGCGATGCCCGGTAAGATTATCCAATCTTTAAAGCGAGTTCATTCCAATAATCCTCTTTTCTGCCTTGACGAAATAGACAAAATAGCCTCGGATTACAGAGGCGATCCAGCTTCGGCCTTGCTCGAAGCTCTCGATTCGGAACAGAATACCAGCTTCATGGATCATTATCTCGATCTTGATTACGATTTATCGCAAATCTTTTTTATTACCACCGCCAATTCTCTGCATAATATTCCCGCGCCATTGCTGGATAGAATGGAAATTATCGAGTTATCGAGCTATCTGGAAACTGAAAAGGTGGAAATAGCGAGAAATTTCCTGCTTCCGCGCAGACTCGAGGAACATGGACTAAAAAAAGAGAATTTGCATATTTCCGAAAAAGCGCTTACCGACATTATTCGCGACTATACGCGAGAAGCCGGCGTTAGGAATCTCGATCGAGAGATAGCGGCTATCTGCCGCAAAACAGCCGTAAAACTTGTCGAAAGCGGCGACATTCACAAACGAATAAATATCAATCGACAAAATCTGGCCGCTTATCTTGGGGCGCCCCGTTATAGATACGAGAAAAGCGAAACCGCCCCGCAAGTGGGCGTTTGCGCCGGTCTCGCCTATAATCAAAGAGGCGGAGATATCCTGCTCGTAGAGACAAGCGTTATGAACGGCGCCGGACATGTGTCGACTACGGGTCAGCTTGGCGAGGTGATGACAGAATCCGCCCAAGCCGCCCTTTCCTATGTGCGAACTCGCGCGCAAAAATTCGGCCTCGAACCTGATTTTTATCAAAAGATCGATATCCATGTGCATGTGCCATCGGGAGCGATCCCAAAGGACGGGCCGAGCGCCGGAATAACTCTCGCGGCTTCGATTACGTCGGCCCTGCTTGGTATTCCGGCGCGAAACGACGTCGCCATGACTGGAGAAATTTCTTTGCGCGGGCGCGTATTGCCTGTGGGCGGACTGCGCGAAAAATTGCTCGCGGCGCATAGAGGCGGCATAAAAAAAGTAATTTTGCCAAAGGCCAACGAGGAAGAACTCTCCGAGGTTCCTCAAGAGATATTAAAAGATATTAAGATCATTGCGGTAGATCACATCGACGACGCTCTGCCCCATGTGTTAAACGCAAAAAAGGGAAAGATCGTAAAGGGCGGATAAGGGGAGATAACCAGAGCGATTAAAACCTCGCTTAAGAAAAAATTATATAGATTAATATTATCGCGTTTACGGCAAAATCCGTTTAAATTAATCTTCGCGACGAGGCTATTTTTTTCTTCTGAATCTCTCGGACGCCTTTCGTTTCCAAAGCTGTCATTTCGATAATAAAATTTCATACTCTACGCTATATAGACTGCCAGGCGTTTCAACTTGTAAAAATCCTGTCTCGGGATTATCTATATTGCGTCGCGCAGGACGGATCGCCTCATTTCGTTTGCTCTTTTTTTGCTTTTCAAGCGGAGACAGGTCTTTCAGGCATGAAAATTTTAAGCGTTTTTGGCACGCGACCCGAAGCTATAAAAATGGCCCCGGTCATAAAGGCTCTCGCTGATGTCGAGGGCTTCGATTCCAGGGTCTGCGTTACCGCGCAACATAGGGAGATGCTGGATCAGGCGCTGGAAATTTTCGAGATCCGGCCTGATTTTGATCTTGATCTAATGCGGGAAAATCAAACTTTGCCTGATATTATGGGCAAAGCTCTGTCGGGCATTTCGAAGATCTTCGAACAATGGCGGCCCGACATTGCGCTTATCCAGGGCGACACCATAACGACAATGGCGGCGAGTATGGCCGCTTATTTCGCGAGAATATCCGTGGGACACGTGGAGGCCGGTTTAC
The DNA here is from genome assembly GCA_014804865.1 of Desulfovibrio sp. The sequence continues at coordinate 4,780 of JAAUYY010000035.1, read as the reverse complement.
GCACAGGAGACAAATACGCGCCCTGGCCGGAAGAAATAAATCGCCGCGTAACGGCGACCATCGCCGATCTCCACTTCGCGCCTACTGAAATCGCGGCTGAAAATCTGGCGCGAGAAGGAATCCCAAGGGAACGAATACACGTTACGGGAAACACTGTCATTGACGCCCTGCGCGAGGTAAAGAAAAAAATTCGGAACGACGATAAAATCAGAAACGAGATGGAGGCGCGATTCTCTTTTCTCGATCCAGCAAAAAAATTAATTCTTGTTACCGGGCATAGACGGGAGAATTTTGGCGACGGATTCGAAAATATTTGCGAAGCTATCGCCGAACTCTCGGAAAGAGCCGACGCGCAAATAGTTTATCCGGCTCACCTCAACCCCCATGTTCAGGAGCCAGTGAATCGCGTTCTCAAAAATAGAAAAAATATTTTTTTAATGGAGCCGCTCTCTTATCTTCCTTTCGTGTATTTAATGGATCGAAGCTATATAATACTGACCGATTCCGGCGGCGTTCAGGAAGAAGCTCCGGCTCTTGGCAAACCTGTACTGGTTATGCGCGAGAGCACGGAACGACCGGAAGCCGTCGCAGCGGGAACTTCCCGACTTGTCGGGGCGGATAAAAAGAGGATAGTCGCGGAAGCGAATCGTCTTCTCGATGATCCGACCGAGCGCGAATCGATGGCGAAAGCCGCCAATCCATACGGAGAAGGCGACGCCGCCGCTAAAATCGCCAATATTCTCAAAGAAGAAGAAAAAAGGAAAAAGGATGGACATAAATAAGGTTGCTGTTTACGGACTGGGCTATATTGGCTTGCCTACGGCCATCCTGCTTTCATCCAGAGGAGTAACAGTCCGCGGGGTCGATCCAGACGAACGCGTGATCGAATCTGTTAATTCCGGGAAAATGCATATCGTCGAGCCAGGATTGGCGGGTTATCTAAAAAAAGCGGTCGACGAAGGGAAACTCTCCGCGGGGAAGGAGCCGGAGGAGGCCGACGCGTTTATTATCGCCGTCCCCACACCCTTCATGGAAGGCCATAAACCCGATTTAAGCTATGTGAAAGCCGCCGCCAAATCGATGGCTCCGGTTCTCCGCAAGGGCAATGTCATCATTCTCGAATCCACGTCGCCAGTCGGCGCGACCGAACAATTAGCCGAATGGCTGGCCGCCGAGAGACCCGATTTGACTTTTCCCCAGACGGCCGGCGAAGACGCCGACATCCAAATCGCTTATTGTCCTGAGCGCGTTCTTCCCGGAAAAGTGGCCCATGAGATGGTGGAGAATGACCGGATCATGGGAGGATTAAGCAAAAAGGCCGGCGAAATGGCCGCGGCTGTCTATAAAGTCTTCGTCACCGGCGATATCGCGCTGACCGACGCGCGAACCGCGGAAATGTGCAAGCTGACCGAAAACAGTTTTCGCGATGTCAATATCGCTTTCGCCAACGAGCTCTCAATTATCTGCGAGAAGCTCGGCGTCAATGTCTGGGAACTTATCAAACTCGCCAATCGCCATCCGCGTGTTAAAATCTTAAACCCCGGTTGCGGCGTGGGCGGCCATTGCATAGCCGTAGATCCCTGGTTCATCGTCGACGCTTGCCCGGACGAAGCGAAACTTATTGGCATGGCGCGAGAGGTCAACGACTACAAACCCGCTTTTGTCGTCGCGAAGGTAAAAAAAGCGATAGACGAATTTCTGGCGGAGAATCCGGACAAAAAGATCGAAGACGTCGTCGTGGCCTGTCTCGGCCTCGCCTTTAAACCGGACATAGACGATCTGCGCGAGAGTCCGGCGATAGCGATCGCCCGCTCCCTCGCGGCGGAAGGAGCGCGGATTCTGGCGGTCGAGCCAAATATTGCCCGTTTGCCCGAATACCTCGCGACCGAAGGCGTCGCCCTCGCGACCTTGCCCGAAGCGCTGAAACTGGCCGACGTAATTGTCATCAACACAGGTCATAAGGAATTTACAGCCAATATAGACAAGATTTGCTCGCGACCGNATGTTATAAACAATATCTGCGATACGACAGGGGAACNCGGTCGACGGTAATTTTTGTCGCGCGAGATATTTTGCGGAGCAAATTGTAAGGCGAGGCGAGCGCTTCGCCTGTTTTATTATTGTGAATTTAGAGTATGTAATAAGGAGTGAAGCGCTATGACATTAAAGCTTCTTCGCGAAGCGAATTAAAAAATGGCTTCTCCATAATTGAGAACAGATGGAAAGACAAAAAAATATTTTTTATGATATGCAAGTTATTATTAATANATAATAAAATTAATCACCCANAGCCTATCCAAAAAAAACAATAATATCCAAAATATAAATTACTATTCAAAGAATTAATAATGCGAAAAATACTGTTATAATAGTAGCTANATTATTATTGTTTTATAAAATAATATATTTTTACTCAAGCGAACACTACGCATACCCCAAAAAAATATAGCTTATTTCAATAAATATAAGCAAACANTATANATNTCTTTATAAAATATAATTTTTAGCTTTCTCTATCTGAAAAGAATAATCCCAAAATAACAAATATAATTGGCCAGAAAAAAAGTAACGCGCCCTGCCACCAAGCCCAATCCCAAACCTGCACTGTCGCGTATACGCCCGCGCATGCGCCAAGAAAAGGAAAATAGCTCAAAATAAAAGCCGCTATGCCGCTAATTAACCAGTTCCAATGCCAATAGTCATAGAAAAAGCTATAAATTGCCGCAAGNTGTACAAGACCCATAAATAAATAACCGATGAATCCAATAAGTCGCATATTAATTNTCTCTTATTGCGAGGAGAATAANAGCAACCGCCGTTCCCGCGAGCGTTTCGCGAGAAGGGCGGTTCAATCTTTTTATACGTTTTCAGTTTGCATTATCTTGGTATAGCCGATCAGATANACAGCGGCGACAAGCATGACGACGATGGCTCCGTTCTGNCTCATGAACATTTCGCTTGCGAAACCCATGATAAGCGGAAATACCGTGCCGCCGAATAATCCCATGACCATCAGACCTGAAACTTCGTTGGCCTCGGTTGGCATCCGCAAGAGGCATTGCGAAAGGATNAGAGGGAAGACATTGCTATTGCCCAACCCGAGAAGCGCGACCGAAACGTACAGACCGTAGATGGAATGCAGNAANAGGCAACCGCATAAGCCGCAGGCGAGCATTATCGCGCTGATCAGGAATAAAATTTTAGCCGACATCTTCTGCAGAAGTCCGGCGCCGANNAGACTNCCNATAGTGCGGCAAATGAAATAGACGCTTGTGGCGTAACCCGCTTCCTCAAGCGCCAGNCCNCATCTCTCCATCAGGATTCTTGGNGCNGAGGTATTCGTGCCCACGTCAATGCCCACATGACACATGATGCCTATGAAGGAGAAAAGCGCCAGCGGCTTCGCGAGCAATATCAGACATTCCTTAAATCCCGACACCTTGTCCGATTTCTCCCTGGGCACCGGCGTCGCGAGCAACCAGATAAAGGCGACGGCGCCCGCGATGGCGTAAACAATGAAAACGGCGCGCCAGCCGTAGCCGAAATTGGGCAAGGCGTTCGCGGCTCCCCAGGCGCAGAGCAAGGGGCCGAAGAATGAGGCGATGGCTTTGATGAATTGTCCGAAGGTCAGCGCGCTGGGCAGTTTGTCGCCGGGAACCACATTGCTGGCCAGCGGGTTAAGCGAAGTCTGCATAATGGCGTTGCCTATGCCGAGTAGGGAGAAGGCTACGAGCATGACGCCGTACGAATCGCCGAATAGCGGAATGATTATTGAGACAAGGGTCACGGCGACGCTTAAGAGCACTGTGCTCCGTCTGCCGATCTTGTTCATCAATAGGCTCGAAGGAATTGAAAAGATCAGGAACCAGAAAAATACAAGGGATGGAAAGATATTCGCCTGGGAATCCGTCAAGGACAGGTCTTTCTGGACATAGTTTGTGGCTATGCCCACCACGTCGACAAATCCCATGGTCAAATAGCAAAAAAGCACAGGAAGCAGCGCGTAAAGCAAGGTTTTTCCTGTTTTCGCGGTATCGTCCATTTTACCCTCCATTTTGATATAAGTTTTCGTCTTTGTTTATATTTTTATTGACAATTATTTATTATGCCGCGTTTTTTTTCAAGATAATTAGTTTAAATTTAGCAATTTCATCGCGGAGCGAACGGGGCGCCCAGTTTTATGCCGCGACGCGAAGCGGCGAGAGCGGGCGCGCATGAACGAAAGCGAGCGCGGCGCCATATTTGCTTAATTATCCTCGCTTTACACGAGAAATAGTGGTCTTAAAAGTTACGCTAAAACAATTTAAGAGCGGGACAGGTCGATGCGTTTTTTCATTCTTTCGCTGTTTCTTTTTTTATTGACGCCAATTTTAGCCCAGGGAGCGTCGATTCAGGAGCCGGCCTATAGGAAACCGGAAGTTTTTCGCTTGGGACTCGCTGATTTTGGCGTGATTCTCTCGCCGGACGAAGCGCTTTGCCAAAAGAAATACGGCAAAAGATGGCGAGCCAAGTGCGCGTCGGCGCCCGGTCGCTATGGGGAAATCGCTAAAGGGGTAAAAACGTCTCCGCCGCTCGAGGGGCAGTGGCAATGGAATGACGCCAATTCCCTGGTATTCCTGCCCAAAGACGAGAAAAGCGTAAAACCAGGAACAAAATACGAGATCGATCTCGAAGGGCTTTTCCTGCCCGAATCCATTAAATTGGACAAAAGGAAAATCGCGTTTTCGACCTGGCCATTCGCCGTTCGCCTAACGCAGTCGCGGCTCATGCTCGATCCCTC
>JAAUYY010000034.1 GCA_014804865.1 Desulfovibrio sp. | reverse complement strand
GACGTCATCGTTTACGACGCTCTGGCGAATCCGAGTCTGCTCGCCGGCGCTAAACCGGACGCGGAGCTTATTTATGTAGGCAAAGTTTCGGATCAACATTCCCTTCCGCAGGATCAAATTAACGAAACGCTGGCTCTGAAGGCTTCCGAAGGGAAAAAGGTAGTCAGGCTTAAAGGCGGCGATCCCTATATTTTTGGAAGAGGCGGAGAAGAGGCGGAATTTCTCGTCGCTCGCGGTCTCGAATTCGAGGAAATTCCCGGCGTGACCAGCGCCATCGCCGCTCCCGCCTACGCGGGTATCCCCTTAACGCACAGGGATCTAACGTCTTCCCTGACGATCCTCACGGGACATGAAAAATTCAAGACCGCCGGCAGCGCGCATAACTGGAAGGCTCTCGCCCAGAGCGGCTCCACTCTCGTCATAGTCATGGGAATGGCCAATCTTGGCGAAATTGTCCAGAATCTGGTCGCGGGCGGCTTGGACGCCTCGACTCCCGCCGCCGTAATCTACAAGGGAACGACTCCCGCGCAACGCGCGGTTTACGCGGAGCTTGGCAAAATTGAATCCGCCGCGAAAGACGCGGCGCTAACCAACCCGTCGGTTATCGTCGTCGGGAAAGTCGTTTCGCTCCATGAAAAGCTCGATTGGCGCTCTACCCTTCCGCTCCTGGGCAAAACGATAATAGTGACCCGGGCGAGGGAGCAGGCGAGCGATCTCGCCCGCGGGCTCGCGAAACTGGGCGCGGCGATCATCGAATGCCCGGCGATCAAAATCGAGCCGCTTACAGACTATTCCAAAGCTGACGCGGCGATTAAGAATATTGCCGAATATCAATGGATCATCTTCACGTCGGCCAACGGAGTCAAATATTTCTGGCAAAGGCTGAACTCGGAAGGCCTGGATAGCAGAGCGCTTTGGCGAGCCAAGATAGTCGCCATCGGCCCGGGCACAGCCGACGCCTTATTGAAAAACGGCGTGATCGCCGACTTCATCCCCTCGTCTTTTGTGGCAGAGGAGGTCGCGAACCAGTTGATAGGACAGGAGGGAGCCGCTCTCGCGAATCAGAAAGTCCTGATCCCGCGCGCGGCGAAGGCCCGCTCCGTTTTGCCGGACGAACTTTCCGCGGCGGACATGATCGTCGACGTCGTTCCCGTGTACGAAACGGTCGCGGGCGAAGGTTGCGGAGATGACATCGCGAAGCTCATCGAAGAGGGACGCGTCGACTGCGCGACTTTCGGATCGTCGTCTTCCGTCGCAAACTTCCTGGACATTGTTTCCGTCGACGCTCTTAAAGCCGCTTCGGGACTGGCTCTCGCGGCGATCGGCCCGATTACCGCCCGGGCTTTGAGCGACAAGGGCTTGAGCGCGACGATCCAGCCCGACCAATATACCATACCCGCGCTGATCAAGGCGATTGCCCAATATTATTCGGGAAAGAAATAGATGTTATCGATCGCGATTCTCGCTTCCGGCTCAGGGACTAACGCTCAAGCCATAATCGATAAAATAGAAGCCGGGATTCTCGACGCTCGGATCGCCTTGCTTATCTGCGACAAGCCGGGAGCCGCGGTCATCGAACGCGCGCGGAGGCATGGATTGCCTTGCGAGGTCATGGAGCGAAAGTCCTTCGCCAATCGCGAGACTTTCGACCGCGCGATGCTGGATCGCCTGGATCCAGCCGGTTGCGAGCTAATTGTCCTGGCCGGATACATGCGGCTTTTGAGTCCGCTTTTTCTGGAAGCCTACCCGGGGCGAGTGATAAATATTCATCCCGCGCTCTTGCCATCTTTCCCCGGCGTTCATGGCATACGCGACGCCTATGACTACGGGGTTAAACTCGCCGGACCCAGCGCGCATTTTGTGGAAGAGAAAATGGATTCAGGCCCGCTGATTATTCAGGCCGCCGTAACTTGCGACTTAAGCCAGGGCATCGAACGGCTCGAGGCAAAAATTCACGCCGCCGAACATCGAATTTATCCGCAAGCGATTCAGTGGATAGCGGAAGGGAGACTCGAGCGGGACGGCAGGGCGGTTTATCTGAAAGACGCGGGTAAGAAAAAGGCTCCTCCGCCGGAGGGAACGCTTGTTTTTCCTCCTCTTGAAGAAGGATTTTAGAAAAAATTATATTCCGGGCGGACAATAAAAGGGCGCCGAACGCAAATTCGACGCCCTTTTTTTGCGGGGACTGNTNGGGNGACTAGAACCCGACCGACGAGGAGGAGCCTTCGAGCTTCAGCCTTTGTTCCTCAATGAGCGCGTTAACGAGCGCCTCGGGCTTTACGTCCGCGGGCGAATCCAGCCAGAAGCGGGAACGCGTGGCGGAGAAGTCGCCTGGGGTCAAGAACTTCTGGGCGCAAAGTTTAAGCTCCAGCTCTTCGGAGAGCGGCTCANTAGTTAACGGCGCGAGAATCTTGGCGTATAGAACCTTGATCTGGGCCGGCTTCGCGTAGCAAAACTCGACCTTGTGCGTAAATCTGCGCATCGAGGCGTTGTCCAATATTTCGCGGAAGTTGGTCGTGCAGACGCAGATGCCGCGGAATCCTTCCAGCTGGGTAAGGAACTCGTTGACCATAGCCTGCTCCCAGGAACGCGTCGCGTTTTCGCGGCCAAACAGGAAAGTGTCCGCTTCGTCGATGAGCAACAGAGTCTTTTCCTTCTTCGCGGATTCGAAAGCCCGCGCTATATTTTGCTCCGTCTCGCCGACGTATGGCCCAAGAAGATCGCTCGCTCGATAAACAAGGCATTCGTAGTTCAACGATTTCGCGAGATATTTGCCGAACGCGGTCTTGCCAGTTCCCGGAGGCCCCCAAAACAGCATATTTCCGCTTCCGGGAAACGAAGTTTCCGAGTTTTCCAGTTTTTTCGCNAGGATANTTGCTTTGCGCATAATGTCCGCGAGCGGGAGCTTCGTGGCGGTCGCTTCCGGGTCGTAGGCGCTTTCCGCGGCCTTTTCCGGCGCGGACCAATGACCGTCGTGGCGCAGGATCATCTGCGATTTCAGATAGCGCTCCACATAGTCGGCGAATTCGCCGCGTACGTTCAGGCTTTTTGCCTGGCGCGTCGCTGTCTCAATAGTCGCCACGGGAACCGGATAAGTCTCCGCGAAATAGGCGCGCTTTTTCTCGGAGAGTCTCGAGCTTACGCGCAACTTTTTCGCGACCATATCCCACATGATAGCTCGCTCGGAGGGGCCGGGATCGCCAAAGTACAGGCTGTAGCTAAAACGTCTGCGCACAGCGTGATCTAGCTGATCCACCTCGTTAGAGATCCATATAACGCGNGCTCCGGGNGTTTCCAGAAGTTCGTTCAGCCAGGCCTTCGCCGATCCATGGTCGCGGGAATCCGTATCGAGCAGGCGCTCGGCCTCATCGACCACGATAAACGACCGGGGATGGCGGGAAGCGAGCCGCAGGCAGGCGACGAGAGAAACCCTGCGATCAGCTGTCGAGTCGTCTTCGCGGCAGGGCACAGCCCAAGCTTTGAGGCCGAGGGTTCTCGCGAGCGTGGAGGCGAAACTGGTCTTGCCGCTCCCGGGAGCCCCGTAGAGCAGAATATGAACCGGTTGATTGTTTCGAGCGGCGAGCAGCTTCGCGATATGCTTTTTNTCGGCCTCGTCCACGCTAAATTGAGCCATTTCCACAGTCGACCGCTTTAGCGGCTGGCAAAAATGGGGNAGCAGATCCTTGCTGTCTTCGTCCTTTATGGCTTCCACAAGNGAATCGACAAGTCTTAAGTTCTCGCCATATTGCTCTTCCAGAATATTCATGGAGAGCAAAGAGGAACGNAGGCGCCTGAANCGGTCGAGGGAAAGACGCAAAGTCTTCGCGATTAGTCGCGAATTTTCATATTTATGAAACTGGAGCGTNTCCTCAAAATAATCTTGCGTTTCGTCGTAACTTTCCATGCAGAAAGCGTAAGCGCAAAGTTCGAGCGCCTCCTCATCGAGGCCGAAAAGGTCGCCGATCTTGGCCATGACATCGGAAATCGCGGGGGCTTTGGAGTTCGCGACCTTCTCGAGCGCGTCCGTTATGACTTCGCGCATGGCCGAACGCAAGCCAGAGCTGTCCTCGGCCATGCTTTCCATAAGATCGTCCAGCCGTCGGGCCGGGTAATTTTCAAGCTTCCGCAACCATTCGCGGACGGAGGCGGCCTGCTGCGACCGGCCCCTCGGCGGCTCGAGTCTCTTTAATAATTCCTGCGAGAGCGTCTTTATGCCCCCCATGCACCATCCGGCGCAAGCGAAAAAGCGCGAATCGTCCGTGTACTCGGGATCCAGTCCCCGAAGCATCCAAATCGCGCATACCTTGCGAAAGGCGGCGTGCAAACTGGAATCCTGCCCTCTGGAATCGCGTCTTGCCATGTTTCGTCTCCTGTTTTTTGAGACAATAGGGATGCCGTATTCCAGAATAAGGAATAGTCAAAAAATTTTTTCAAATTTGGGAATTTTTTAAAAACTTTAATGCCCGCGCTTTCCCGACGCCTTGCCGACGACTGCGAAACCCGCGCTGGGCGAAGCGTACCTAACAAAAAAAGAAAAGGAGGAATATATCCCCCTTTTCTATAGTGTCCGCGGAGGTTTTTCCCTCATGTCGGAAAAGTGAGGCTGGGGTCTTTCCTCCCGCGATAACGATCGACGCGGGAAGAGGCGGGCGATATTACTGGACGGGAGCGCAGGGCTGGACGAGAGCCAGGGCCAATCTGGCCGCTGACATACGCCCGTTCCAGCGTTCCGAATGGAGTCTGCCGCTTACGAAACCGGCCATGTCGAGAGCCAGCATGGCGTCGTTGGGAACAAAACGGCAGGATTTTTGATTGTTTTCAACAATGGCAAGATATGTTTCCAAGCTGGCAAGATCCCGATGATCTTCCAGGGAACCTTCGCTTTGAGTATTCTGGGGAACATGAAGAACTTCATTAAGTATTAACGACATGTCCATTCCTCCATGAATGGCTCACCGCTTCCTTGCAAATGGGAAAAACCATGCCCGCGGACAAGCGTTAAACGGCGTCAAACCGCTTTCGCAATCTTTTATCGTCCATTATCTCGCGATCTTTATACCTTTTTTAGAAAAATTTTATCTAACTCGACAAGCGCGACGATTAATTTTAAAATTGCGGACGGAGACAGGTATGTCAAGTCAGTCTAAATCGTCTTTGCTAGCGGATCATTCATATTATATCTTTTTCCTTTGCTATCTGGCGGCGCTGGGAGCCTTTCCATCCTTTGTAAATGATCTCTATCTGCCCACGCTCCCCCAAATGCGCTTCGAATTTCATTGCTCTCGCTCCGTAGTTCAGCTTGGACTTTCCTTCGTGATGATCGGCCTTGGCCTTGGCGAATTGTTCTGGGGACCATTAAGCGACAAGATCGGGCGCAAGCCGGTTCTCGTAATGTCGCTTATTGTTTTCATAATAGCCTCGGGGATCAGCGTCTTTTCGCCATCGATCGGCTTCTTTATCGTTTGTCGGCTGTTGCAGGGCCTTGGAGCGTCGGGAGCGGTCATGCTGGCCAAGACTATTCCCGCGGACAAGTTCTCCGGGCGCGAGCTGGCGAAAATCATGTCCGTAATTGGCGCCATAAACGGCATCGCGCCGGTATCGGGCCCGCTGGTCGGCGGCTTCATGGCCCATGCCATAGGCTGGAGGGGAATCTTCGTAGTTTTGACCTTGATCGGCGTCGTCATGCTCCTTCTCTCCGCAAAATATCATGAAACTTTACCTCCCGATCGCAGGAAAAAGGGCGCCCTCCTGACCATTATGCATGAATACGNCCCTCTTTTGAAANACAAACATTTTATGACGCACACTGTTCTGAAAAGCGCGGCGCTGGGGGTGCTTTTCTGCTATATTTCGGCCGGGCCTTTCATTCTTCAGGAGCATTACGGCTTTTCCCCCATGTCCTTCGGACTGATTTTCGGCTTAAACGCGATGGGGGTAGTTGGCGGAGCCATATTTTCAGTGCGATTCAAAACCATGAAAAAAGCCGCGGTTGTCGGGGCGTCGTTGGCCGCCGCTTTCTCCATAGCCGAAGGTTGCGCGATTCCATGGGCGGACAGCGTCTATGTATTCGAAGGGCTGATTATTCCCATGCTGTTTTTCCTTGGCATCGTGTTCGCCGCCGCGAATACTCTCGCCATGTCGGAGGGACGCTCCGAAGGCGGCGCGGCCTCGGCTATTCTGGGTCTCGGCGGCTATATTTTCGGATGCGTAGTTTCCCCGCTAGTCGGTCTCGGCAATATCCTGATCTCCACGTCCATCGGCATGATAGCCTGCGCTCTTGTCTGCGTCTGGTTCGCCTGGTTATCGTCGCGCTTGCCAGCCGAAAAATTCCAGCCTTGAGATGACGCCGCTCCTGGAGATACCCGAATGTCCGACCGCGGAGCCTCCTCTCTTCGGACTGGAGCATCCCTGGCTGGCGCCGCTCGCCGGTTATAGCGATCTGCCCTTTCGCCTCCTCTGCCGCGAACTTGGGGCGGCTGTCTGCGAAACGGAGATGATTAGCGCGAAGGGGCTGTTTCATCAGACAAAAAGGACATTGGAACTATTGCGAACTTCGCCCGACGACGGCCCTCTTGTCGTTCAACTTTTTGGGGGCGACCCCGAATCCGTCGAGGCGGCCGCGAAAGTCCTGCGACGAGCGCGTTTCTTCTATCTGGATTTCAATGTCGGTTGCTCTGTCCGCAAAGTCATGCGTCAAGGGGCCGGCGCCGCCCTCCTCGGCGACAGCCCCAGATTGATCGAAATAGCGAAGAGACTAGCGCAGGTCGCGACGACCGACGACGGATCTCCAAGAGGCATGATCGGATTCAAGATGCGCCTCGGACTGGATAAAAAAAGAAAGGTTCTGCCCGACCTTGGCCCTGCGCTGGAAGACGCGGGCGCGAACTGGCTCGCTCTGCATCCCCGCTACGCCAGCGACGGCTTTTCGGGCGAAGCCGATTGGGAAGAGATCGCGAAACTGGCCGAGCGCGTATCGATTCCCGTCATCGCCAGCGGCGATCTCTTCGCCGCGCGAGACGGATTGCGCGCCGCGAAAATATCCGGCGCGACCGGCGTAATGTACGCCAGAGGCGCCCTGTACAATCCCAATATATTCGGCGAGCATAAATTGACGCTTTCCGGGGAGGATTTCGAGCCGCTCGACAAGCCCGGCCTGGCCAAAATGATCGGGAGACATATCGAACTCGGGCGCCTTTACAGCCCGGAAAAACGGGCGCTCGTAAAAACTCGATCGCTTATCCCCCGTTATGTGAGGAATTTTCCGGGAGTGTCAAAATTGCGCGGAAAATTATGCGAAGTCGCGGACTGGAACGAGCTGGATCAAGTTCTCGCGGAGTTTTTTTCCGAGGCTTGAGCGCGTTTTGCGCCATTCGCGGGATAGCGCGCGGATCGCTCTTAAATTGTCCCGCGGCGATGCGAGTTTCCATAGCGGATATTTTCGCGATCGTCTTCGCTCCGCGAAACTGCGTAACGATTGGGCGATTTCATTTCCAACCTGCCAAACCTATCGTCGGAGAAATTAAGTGAAAGTCATACGCGCGGACAGGGCGGGTTTTTGCATGGGAGTTAGCCTCGCGCTAAAAAAACTGGAAACGGCTCTGGATAATCGCGCGGGAGCGAGTCGGGTTTGCACTCTGGGCCCCATCATTCATAACCCCCAAGTCATGGGTCGATTTCGCGAGCGAGGAGTCGAGTGTCTGGAGAGCGTAAAAGACGCGCTCCGCGACGATATTATATTGATCCGAGCCCATGGCATTCCCAAAAACGACGAAAAAATCTTGCGAGAGTCGACCGCAAAAGTCGAGGACGCGACTTGCCCCAAGGTAAAGAAAGCGCAACTGGCCATAGCCGAAGCCTCGGAGCGCGGAGTCCGTCTCCTGCTCTTTGGCGAAGAAAAGCATCCCGAAGTCCGGGGCCTTGTTTCGTACGCGAACGACGACGCCCTGGTCTTCGCGTCGCGCGACGAGCTGGACAAGCTCGATCTTGATCCCGACGCGTCTTATGTGCTCGCGGCGCAGACGACGCAGGACAGAGGAATGTTTCAGCAGATCGAGGAGGAGCTTTCGCGGCGCCTCCCCCGTCTCTCCGTCCTGAACACCATTTGCGACGCCACGCGCATGCGACAGGAAGAAGCGCGCGAGCTGGCCGCGAAAGTGGACATAATGATCGTCGTCGGCGGACGGGAGAGCGGCAATACCAGACGTCTCGCCGATCTCGCGGCCGAAGCCGGCATCAGGACATGGCATGTCGAGACCGCAGACGAGCTGGAAGGAGCCGATATCGATCCTTCATTAACAGCCGGACTCACCGCCGGAGCGTCCACTCCGGCCGACGAGATCGACGCCGTCGAGCGAAAATTGCGGAGACTTTAAAATATCCCGATTAAAACAACGCGCTCTATTATACTTAACCGTCGATTATCGGCGAAAAATTCCTTGCGCGCCCAAACGAAGCGCGAGGCCTTGTTTTGACGCGGAATTTCGGCGAAAAATCAAAGCGCTCATCAACAATAAAATTAAAAGAGCAAAATAATAAAATCGCCGGAACTTTCTCTATGGCAATAGCGCTTAAAATCGCGCCGCGGTTAAGCGAGCGAAAATTGACTATAATTTCGCGGAGTTCTTCGTTTGCCAAAGTCGCGGCTCCCCGGATAGAGCGCCTCGAGGCGAATCGCGGCGACTGTATGGCAAAGCCATTTTTAACGATCTGGCGCTGTTCATTCGCTCTAAATGAATTAAATTATTTATAGCGTATTGCAATCGAAAGCTCGCGGATACATTCTTGCGAGAAAGGCCGCGTCTCGCGCGTCCTCTATCCCGACCGACATGGGGGCAGCCAATGTCATCAACCAACATTTTGCTGGAAGCCGGCACAAACGAACTGGAAGTTGTCGAATTTTATCTCGACGAGACATTGCTTCCCGGAGAGCCGTCTCTTGAGAATCTGACCGAACAAGTCGTCGGCAAGGAAGCGGCCAAACATTATCGCGGCTATTACGGAGTAAACGTCGCGAAAGTTCTGGAAATAATCCGGATGCCCAAGGTAACGGAATTGCCGGAAGTGCAGCATGAGAGCGTTCTCGGCGCCTTCAATCTGCGCTCGCGCATCATTCCTCTCGTCGACCTCGCCCTTTGGCTCGGCAAACGACCGGCCGAAGAAAAAAGCGAACCCAAGACCATTGTAACGGAATTTAACAACGTAACAACGGCCTTTCGCGTCTCCGGCGTGAATCGAATTCACCGGATTAGCTGGGAACAGGTGGAACAGCCGAACTCCTATATGGCGTCTGTCTCCAGCAACACCATCGTGGGCGTAGTCAAGCTGGAAGGGCGGATCGTGTTCCTCCTCGATCTTGAAAAAGTCGTGGCGACCCTTAATCCCAAATTGAGCTTGCGACTCGACAATCTAGGCGAAGACTGGGACGCGTCAACAGGCTATCGCGCTCTCGTCGCCGACGACTCCTCCCTTGTCAGAGAAATGCAGAGAGATCTGCTTGAAAAGGCCGGTTTCAAGGTAATCGTAACTACCAATGGGAAGGAAGCCTGGGATTGCCTCACCGCTTTCAAGAAAATAGTCGAAGAAGAGGGCAAGCCGCTAAAAGATTTTGTTCAGGTCGTTGTCTCGGATATAGAGATGCCTTACATGGACGGACTGAATCTCACCAGCAGAATAAAAAACGATCCCATCCTCAAGCAGTTGCCCGTTCTCCTCTTTTCCTCGCTGATCACCGACAAACTCAAACACAAGGGCATTAGCGTAGGCGCGGACGGACAGATATCGAAGCCGGAAGTTGGTACTTTAGCCAAACGCGCCGCGGCTCTGATCCGCGAAAGAGGACTTGACGACGAAAATCCCGCGTAACGCCTATGCCCTATCCTCTCTACACCATAGGTTACGCGACTTTTTCGCAGACCGACTTCATAAAGAGGTTGCGCGATCTTTCCATAGGCGCTGTCGTCGACGTCCGGAGCGAGCCTACCGTCTCCCATTTCGAAGGCTATCGATTCCCCGCGATCAAAAAGTTTGTCAACGAAAACGGAATATATTATCTGCCCTTGAGTCGGGAACTTGGCGCGCGTCCAGNCGCAGCCGCGCTTTATAGCGACGGAAAAGCGGATTTTTCCAAAATAGCCCGCTGGACTCCCTTCCGCGCCTCTTTAAAAAGATTGCGCGACGGAATTGAGAAATTTCCCCTCTGTCTGATGTGCGCGCAAAAGGATCCGCTAAACTGCCACAGATCCATTCTGATTACGCGCGAGTTTAAACGAGTCTATCCAGAGGCCGAAATATTTCATATCATTTCCCAAACGGCGCTCGAAAGCGAAGAGGAGCTTCGCAAACGACTNCTTAAGTCCAAAGGTTTCGACCAGCTCATGCTTGGCAAAACATCGGACGAAACGCTGGCCGAGGCNTACTCGCGNCAGGAAGAGGAGATCGCTTATCGCGGATAGCGGCGCGTCATCGAATTTTTGGCTTTTCATAATTTCATATTATCGCCCGGGTCTATCGATGCGAACGTGTCTTTGCGATAATGACGCGATATAACCGCGCTTTCGACGCGCCAATGTCGTTTATTTCTTTAAAATCGCGTTTTGTATTAATTTTTATTAACCAGCGGTCGCGCAANATATGATACTTCACCTGGACATGGACGCGTTTTTCGCGTCCGTCGAGCAACTGGACAATCCCGAATTGCGCGGAAAACCAGTCATTATCGGCGGACGCGAGCGCGGAGTCGTATCGACCGCGTCCTACGAGGCCCGGATTTACGGGATCCATTCGGCGATGCCCATGGCGACCGCTCGGAAATTATGCCCTGGGGGCGTTTTCATACCTGGCCGCTATAAGCGNTATTCCGAATTGTCGCGCGCCATTATGTCCTCCTTGTCCTCCTTTACGGAACGAATCCAGCCGGCGAGCGTCGACGAGGCTTATATGGACATCTCNGGCCTCTCGGCGACACTTGGCAGTCCCTTCGATATCGCGCTCGGCGTAAAAAANAGANTNCGCGACGTTACGGGCGGTCTNACTTGCTCCATTGGCGTCGCGCCAGTAAAATTTCTGGCTAAAATATGTTCCGATATAAATAAGCCAGACGGACTCTGTATTCTCCNGCCCGAAGACGTCGAGGGTATGTTGCCCGATCTGCCAATCGAGGCGCTCCCGGGCGTGGGTAAGGCGATGAAGTCCAGCCTCCAGGCTTTTGGCATTTTTACGGTTCGGCAGGCGAGAAGCTTGAGTCGGCAATTTCTCTGGGAAAGATACGGNAAATTTGGGCTCGCCCTTTACGAGCGCGCCAGGGGCATCGATCGCCGGGAAGTTCGTCCCAATTCTCCCAACAAAAGCGAAGGCCGCGAGCATACCTTCTCGCGGGACGTAAGCTCGCGCGCCGTTTTAAANGAAAAATTGCGCGAGCTTTCCGAAAAGGTNAGCGCTTCCCTCCTGAAACATGGTCTCGCGGGCAGGACNATCACCCTGAAAATCAAATTTTCGGATTTTAGGCAAATTACTCGCTCGCGCACNCTCGAGACGCCTCAAAACGAAGCCNNNGCAATCGCCGCGATCGCGTCGCGAATACTGGACGGATCCAGNCTGCCCCAACCCGCGCGCCTAATCGGGGTTTGCGTNTCCGGTTTNGAGGAAAAGCGCTCCCAACTCTATCTGCCGGGCGTAAATTACGAGCCTTTGAACGCTCCGCGAAACANACCGGAGACTTTTTTCTAAACCGCTCGCGGTATTTTTCTTAATTTTTTAAATCCTTCGACGCGCGGGAGATATGTCATGGACGCGCATCTTTTTCGTCTTTTCTGCGAAGNCGCGCGACCCTCGCTCGAGGGGGCGAGAATTGAAAAAATTCAGGAGCCTGCGAAAGGCTTGCTGACTCTTTCCTTATTCTCCCAGGGACGCAAATTCCGNCTTTATTTCTACATGGACAAAAAAAATCCCTTTTGTTTCCTTCATGAGGAAAAGCTGTCCGCCGACGCGGCTCCGTCGGCCCAGGTCATGCGTTTGCGCCGCTATTTTGACCAGAAAAGAATCGTCGCCGTCGTTTGCCAATATTTCTCGCGAAAGTTATGGCTTCTCGGGGCGTCCGGAGAAACNTCCGAAAAGGCGCCCTGGCTTTGCCTTGATCTCGCTCGAGGCGCGTCGCTTCATTTTCTGTCGCCGGAGGAAGCCCCGCGACCGGAAAACGCGATTTGGCCATCTTTGAACGAATTGCCCGAAGCGCTAGAAAACTGGCGCGACTATCCCGTATTAACTCCTCCCTTGCGCAAAGCTCTAAAATCGCTCGAGTCGGCGGATCAAGCGGCGCTCATGACCGATCTCGAAGCAGGCGGCGGAGACGTTTTTTTGATCCTTACTCCGGCGGGAAAGATAGTCGACGCGAACGCGTGGCCGTCTTCCGCGGAAAAGCTGGGAGCGAACAGGGAAGAAGCCAGCTCCGATATAATGGACGCGCTTGGTCGCGCCGGTATGGAAATAGTCGTCGGCGGTCTGGCTCAAAGGAAGCGGGAACAAGCCTCCAGGCCGTTCCAGAAGAGACTTAAACGTTTGGACAAACTCCTTGAGAAACTCGATCAGGACGAAGCGCGACTCAAAGCGCTAGGCGCTCGAGAACAGGACGCGCTCCGCCTCCGCGCCATCTTGTGGAGACTCCCCCAGGATTATCGATCCGACAAGCTTATTGACGAAGACGGGACGGTGATCGCTCTGGATCCTCGATTCTCTGTCGCCGAAAATATGGAGCGTCTCTTCGGTCAGGTTAGAAAATCGCGCAGAGGCCTAAAAGTTCTCGCAGAGCGACGGAAAAATATCCTCGAAGAGAAAGCCGCGCTTTCCAGCGCGGACGAAGCGCCTATTTCCCAGACTCAAGAGCGTCCCGGAAGCGAGCCCTCGCCCCCAATAGCGAAAATCCTGCCCAAGAATATTCAGGCTTTTCGCAGTTCCGACGGTTATCTGATCATGCGCGGCAAAGACGCCAGGGGAAATCTCGCCATGCGCAAGAACGCGGCCAGTTACGATTACTGGTTGCATGTTGAAAACGGCCCCGGGGCCCATGTCGTAATCCGCCGGAAAAACCCGATCGACGAAGTTCCGGCCCGGACTATCGACGAAGCGGCGAGCCTCGCCGCCAATAAAAGCTGGCTCGCCGAGGCGTCGTCGGCGTCCGTTAACGTCGCCGAGTTGCGCCATATAAAGCCTGTTCGCAAAGGCCCTCCCGGCATGGTCATTATCGACAAAGTAAAATTTACCGTGCTTGTCGCGCCAGATAAAGCTCTTGAAGAATCGTTGGCGGAGCGGTGAAATAAGGTATGAACAAGGACGAATCAGTCAAGGCTTGACTAATTTATTTGCGAAATCAACAAGATCCTTCCTGAAGTTTTTGTCCGTCATATATCTTTTTAAATCGTTTCGCTCGATATTTTCATTGTCATATCTATTATAAGCATCTATACAGCGCTCCCGCCTGTCACAAGCCTCGGCGCGTATCGCTATCCCCGCGATTGGCAAACCGAACGATAACCGCGATATTCGGCGTCGCTTCGGAAAGCGAACCGAAGCGAATATTTCCTTCAGCGTTGTTCGCTTTATATTTACATTTCCAAACAGCAAGGAGTGTGTTTTATGGGCGGTTCGGCAATTTCTGTCGTTTACTCAATTATCGCCATTGGCATTGGCGCCACATGCGGCGCGACCTCTCGCTGGCTCCTCGGGCTAGGCTTGAACGCGCTCTACCCCGCGATTCCTCCGGGAACAGTGGCCGCCAACTGGCTAGGCGCCTATATTATAGGATTGGTATCCAGCATTTTCGCCGCCTACCATATCGCGTCTTCCTCGTATCTGCATTTGATGGTGATTACCGGTTTTCTTGGCGCGCTCACCACATTCTCGACATTCACGGATGAAATGGGAACCTTGATCCGCCATCATGATTATTGGACGGCGGTTGGCGGCATCGCGATCCATGTCTGCGGCTCCCTGCTTCTCTTCTTCCTTGGCATTGGCACATTCATGCTCTTCCACCACCCGGAATAAGCCTAAAAAGAATGAACTAGCGAATAATCCGACATAATCGCTCGGATTCTTCGCCAGACTACAAACAACGCGCTGGATATTTCATTGCCAGCGCGTTTTCGCGTTATATAGGCAAATTGCCTGATAATTTGCTCGTTTGGCTTGCGAAATGGCTCGCGGGCGCCCCGCGCTTCGTTCGTATAGAGCTATTCCTATGGGACTGTTCGAGTTAGCGCGTCGCGCGCCCGCGCGGCAAATCGAGTATATGGACGATAAGCGGGCCTTCGCTCGAAAATGTCGTCATGGCGAGCGGGAAATTAATTTTAATTCCCCTGTTGTTTATATCCCTTCGCCATAATCTACCGCTATTGCCCAGTTTTTGTAGGCGCCAAAGGCGCCTTGTCTTTATGACGGCGCGCATAACGCATTACGAGATGGGAGATTAAGACGCAGAAGCATCCGAAGATTGTGTCTATACAACGCCACAGCAAAAGCCCCATATCGCCGCCGCGATCAAGCATGGCTATATCAATTAGCACAAGAACGATGCAGGTCATAATCAAGCTGAAAAGGCTGTATTTTTTAACGACGAAAGGCAACAGGAAAGCGAGCAAGCCAACGATCAGGGCCAACCGCAAAGGGAGATGA
>JAAUYY010000033.1 GCA_014804865.1 Desulfovibrio sp. | reverse complement strand
GAGCGCGTTCCGAAAGCGTCAGTCTCTTGTCGTCGTCGGACGCGACTGACATTATCAGATCGGCAACCCTCTCGGGATTGCCGTCTTTGGCGACCAGAGCGTTCTCCCCGTCGCGCAAGGCCTCGGCGAATCCGGCGGTCAGAGGCGTCGAGACTATCGCGAGCCCAAAAGCCATGGCCTCGCATAAATATTGAGGCAATTCCAGTTCGCCTCCCCGGGCCGCCGGAGGAAAGGCGATAAATATATCCGCGTTTTGATACGCCGCGCCAAGGGTATCCTGCGCGGAAGCGTCCGCGAAAGCCGCGTCGCGCGATAACCCCGCTTTCCAGAGCAGGAAGCGTTGTTTAAGAGTCTTCTTTCCCAGAATGGTCAGTCGAAAAGGCGCGCCGCGTCTTTTGAGACGAAGACAGACGGAAAGCGTCAGGTTAAAACCGGTCTGGGAGACGCTTGATCCCATGGAGAGAATGTCGAGCGGTTTGCCTTTTTGCGGAGGACGCGGATCTTGCTCGTCGTTCGATGGAGCGACGGCGAGGGGAGGCCGGATGAGATAGACTTTTTCCTTCTCAATCCCGGGAAGCCTCGAGATAAGCTCGTCGCGTATGGATTGGGTAGGACAGATCATGAAGGAAGCGTCTTTCGCTTTGAGCGCCCATGAGTCGTTGAAACTGGCGAAATCCTCTCCGTTAATTCGTTGCGCGAAATTGATTTTGAGCAGACGTGCGGCGATCCAGGCAAGCGTGGCCGGTCGCGTCGCCGCGGTCGCGAACAGGAATTGCAGATTATCCGCGAGACCCCAGCGGGCCATGAGTCCCGCCGTCGCGAAGGTTTTCATTCGACCGAAATAACCCTGGCCCAGAGAAGCGCGGGGAGGGAGTTCGCGCCAGACGCGCCAGAGGGAGTCGGAACTGCGGGCATGCCGGAAAAACGAGACGAAGGCGAGAGCCTTTTCCACTTTTCCCATGCCGCGGACAGGCAAGGAAAGGGAATAACCGCTCGGAGAGTCGAGCCAGCCTGTTTTTTGCGCCGCGTATATTTGAGACAGAAGCAGATTCTCGCGCAATCTGCGGGCAAGTTCGAGAAGATCCGGATTGTCGGGATCGGGGAAGCGGGCGGCGACGAGAGCGCCGCGGGAAAGCGGATCGGGCGGATTGAGGATATTGGCGCCCGCAACCGCTTTATAGGGAATAGGCTCGTGTTTTTTGCAACGCAGTATTCCGTCTTCGAGCGTGTAAACGCTGTCGCAATATTCGGCCATCTTTGGATCATGGGTAACCATTACCAGAGCCACGCCGCCGGAGTGACAGAGGCGACGGAAATTCTCCATGATCAGACGACTCGTGCGGGCGTCGAGGGCTCCGGTAGGCTCGTCGGCGAGAAGGATGCGAGGATTGTTCACCATGGCCCGCGTGATGGCCACCCTTTGTTGCTCGCCGCCGGAAAGTCGGTTGCTTCGATAATGAACGCGAGCGGACAAACGCACCAGCTCGAGAGCGCGAATTACCCTTTCCCAGCGCTCCCTGGGGGGCACATTGTCGTAAATCAGGGGGAATTCGACGTTCTCAAAGACTGTGGAATGCTCGAAGAGATTGTTCGCCTGCATGACGAAGCCCATGTTGCTCCGCCGGAAGGCGGCGATTTCTTCGCCGGAAAGTTTGAGAACGTCCGTGCCCAGGATGTCGAGAGACCCTGAATCGGGCGCGTGCAACATACCCAGAATATGAAGCATAGTGGATTTGCCGCAACCGGAAGGGCCCATAATGGCGACGGCTTCGCCAGGCTGGACTTCTATATTAACGCCGCGCAAGACGGGAGAGAAGCCCTGGTAGCATTTGTAAAGATCCTTGGCAATGATTACCGGCGNCATATTCTGCCTTTTATTCGAAGCGCAAGGCGGTTACAACGTCCATTCGACTCGCCTGGAGAGCCGGGTAGATACCGCCGGCCACGCCTATGAGAGCGGAGAAGAGGATACTGCCCGCGCCGCTCAAGGCGAGCAGAGGATAAGATATGCTCGCGCCAAGCGCCCAGGAACCGATTTCGACTATTATGATCCCCGCGATAATGCCAATAATGCCTCCCGCGACGGATTTGCACAGCGCTTCGGCGAGGAATTGGGCCATTATGTCCTTGCTCGAGCCGCCCATGGCCTTTTTCAGGCCGACTTCCCGCGTCCTGGCGCGCACNGCGGCGAACGTTCCGTACCATATGCCGAAACCGCCGAGCAAAAGCGACGCGGCTATGCCCAGCCAGAGGAGAACTTCCACCCACATAAACGTCGTCTTGATTCGATCCAGTTGATCCTTTTGGGTTTGAACCATTAGATGCGGNGCGGACTGCCGCGATTCCACGACGCGAGGTATAGCGTCGACTATGGATTGAATATCNTCCCANCCGATGGCTCGGATAAAAAGTCGCGTAACGCGATCGCTGACCCAGTGTCTGTCAATCATGGTCGTATAGGGGAGAAAGCCGCCGTANGACCAGGAGCCTAGCATGACGCCGCCGACGACTCCGATTACCTCGAAGACTTCGCGATCAAGAAAGAGCAATTTGCCGACGGAAGCCGCTGGGGAGCCGAAGACTTCAATAGCCGCCTCGCGACCGAGCATACAGACCCTGCGGCGCGATTCTATATCCGCGGCGGTAAATTCGCGCCCGGCCTCGAGCGTGGTCGAATAGACTGCAAAAAAGTATTGGTCAACGCCGATGAAATCTACGTCGATGGTTCTTTCGCCCTCGCCGCGNACTTCGAAGACTTTGCCGCCGCGAAGATTGCAACTGACCATGGCCACGCCCGGGAGTTTGCGCAAGGCTTCAATAGTCGCGGGGTAAAAGCCTCTTAAAGGTTGACCGGGAAATTCGTTGTCGGTCATAAAGACCTGGACGACGTTGACGCCGCCCATGAGAACCATGTCCTGGCCAACCTTGTAACGNATTTCCCGACCTAACACCGCNAGAGCGATGAAGGCTGTGATACCCAGGGCTATGGAGAAAATGACTCCGAATCCGCGTTGCCGGACAACCTGACGCAGACTTACGCGGAAAAGATCGGATAGTGCTATCATGCGACGCGCTCGATAGAACAGTATGGGCGAATAAGGAGATTTGCGAATTAATTCTAGCTTATCGCTCGCTGTCTGTCAAAGTGGCTCGCGGAAAATCTCGCTATTCGCGCTCTTTTTCTTAATAATATGTCTCCATAGCCGTTTTCAAACGGTTATGGAGTAGGTCATTAGCCAAAAAGCGCGGTTTTTGGCTCATCCTCGCCGCTCGTCGCGGCGCGCCGGATTATAAAATCCGGCGTTAAAATTTATGAAGACAGCTTCTATAGCTATTGCGCTTAAATTTAGCCCTTTGGAGAGGCGAGTTTGCCTTGCGGCAATTTCGCGAGCGTCTTTGCGGAGCAAAGTCGCCATAGCGCGAGGGAAAGTTCACTNCGCGCCGCTATAAACTCGTTGGCGCTTTAAATCCTGCGGGGTTCCCATTAAGCTACTCGCTATCGCTCCCTAGTTCGGGGGGATCCTTGAGTCGGCGCATGGCGAGAACTTCTCCTCCGTCCCCGACCTTATAGCGAATATTCGCCCACAGTATATGAGNTTGAAAGAATGTTCGGCAATAGACNAGGGCGAACATTTCGCAGGCGCAGAAAAAGGAGAGAACCCAGGGAGCCGACGCCGGTTTTTTAGGCGACAGTTTCCTCCAGCCGTAGATCGCCCAGGCGACGAAGCAAAGCCAGCAGAGGGCGAGGAAAGGCGCCGTTCCTCCGCCGAGACCGAACAGCCCGCGCAGACAAGCCCAAAGGCACCAGAGAGGCGGAGCGGCCATGAGAAAGCAGAGCAGGCCGAGGCAGAGCCATTGGCCGGGTATGCAGAATTTCAGAAAAAGAATCTGGCGGGTAAGCCACGCGTTCCAGACCTTGAACGTATGGGCGCTGGCTCTCGTGATCAGCAGGGCGCCCGCGGCGCAACGAACATNAACGCCTTTTTTTTGTAGCAAAGCGGCCAGGGAGCAGTCGTCCACTACGTTGGTCGCCCATAATTTTGCGACTTCGTAGCGATCGAAAGCGCTTTTGGTCATCGCGAGGGCGCCTCCCCAGGGCTGGGTGAGCGAGGCTATCCCCTGCAATAGTCGCATAAACAANACGCTCAAGGCGTAGCCGAGCGTGGGAATTGTCGAATCGCCGCTTTCGACCTGATGGTATCCTGACGAAAAGGCGGCTTCATGCCTGGCTATCGGCTCTATCAGGCAGCGAAGAAAATCGGGACGCGCGAGATGAGTCGAGTCGCAAAAGGCGAAGATCTCCGTTTCGCTTGGCAGAGAGCGCAACCCGGCGAGCAGGTTGAAATTTTTTTGGCCGCAATGCANCGCGGGCCCGGCGACGACGACTTTGAGACGGGAAAATTCATTTTCCAGACGCGCGACGAGCGGGACGGCGGGATCGTTGGCCGACTCCACGACTACGCGAACAAGATAATCGGGATAATTTTGCTCGAGGAGACTCCGCAAGGCCGCTTCTGTCATTGGAGTCGTACCCGCGACGGGCACGACCAGCCCGCAAGGAGGCCAGCCGTTCGGAGGAGCGGTCGCGGCGAGCTCCCTTTCCTTGCGCGCCCTTTCGTTAAGAGCGACTCCCGTTCGCCCCATGGCCCAGATTACCAAACCCTGAATAAGGCCGACGATNAAAAAGAAAACGGTCATTAATCTCCCTCGCGATAATCTTCAAGCGCGACGGCTTTGTTTGGCGGAGTAATTTTAAACTTATACTAAACTATTATTTAAGCCCGTCATTCTATCGGGGCGCAATCGTGGGCGACAAGCCTTACATTACGCGTCCTGTCGCCNGACATACTCAAGGTCATTCCTCGATTTAATTTGACTTTGCCTTTNACTTTTGAATCGCTGACGAATTCGCCGCTGAATTTATGTCCGGAGTTGTGCTTGAGATTGAAATGATTGTTTTCCCAAGTTCCCAGCACATGGTAAACGTCTTCGTCTCCGTTGGAATGGCGCAGGATAAAGACGCCTTTGGCTTTGCCGTTCGGCGCGAAGCACATACCCGCGCGAAAGGTCGCCGTAAGGATTTTGCCTCGCCACAATTCCGTCCTGTATTTNGGCCCTGTCACAACAGTGTCTTCCTGGGCGAAGGANATTTGGGGCGTTAGCAATANGAGAGCGAAAAAAAGAGACAAGAGCNGGTATTTCATTGAGTTCTTCCTTTTTTAAGCGAATCTCGCCAGACTTCCGCGAACAATTTTTCATGGGCGTCGACCATTGTCTTGTAGGAAAAATTGGCCGCGATCTTTCGTCGGCCCGCCGCGCCCATAGCTATTCCCTTTTCGGGATTTTTCAGAAGAATCGATATATTCGCGGCGAGCGCGTCGGCGTCGCCGGCAGGCGAGAGGAGCGCGTCGACATTGTCCTCTGTCATATCGGGCACTCCGCCTACGGNTGTCGCGCAAACGGGAAGCNCGGCGCTCATAGCTTCCAGTATCGCGTTTGGCTGCCCCTCGCGAATGGATGACAAGGCGAAAATCGACGCCTCGCGGTAATATTTTTCGGGGGCCGCGCTCGCGCCGACNAACTCCACTCGTTCGGCTATGNCCGCGGGGAGCGTTTCGCGCGTAAAGTTCGCTAGTTTTTCGCCGAGAGGCCCTTCGCCGACCAGTTTTAATCGCGCCTCGGGCGAGTCTTTGGCGATCTTTCCAAAAGCTTTGATCAGCGTGGCGTGATCCTTGTCTTCGGCCAGTCGCGCCACGCAAACAATAAGTCCAGGCGTTCTGGACGCTTCGTCGGGCGCGAATTTTTCCGAGTCGACGCCGTTTGGTATATAGGTCATCTTGTTTTCGGGGACGCCCCTGGCGAGCATGGCGTCGATGGACGCCCGAGAATTGCAAACGACGCGATCGGCGAGACGCCAAAGGAATCTCTCCCATTGACGCGAAGGAGCGCCGCCCCCGCGGCATGTTCCCACAATCGCGGGAACGCCGGTCAGCCTCCCCCAGATACGTCCCCAAATGTTTGGAAGGGCCGTGCAGGGAACCAGAATATCAGGGGAGATAGTTTTGANGAGCTTGCCCAGACGCGCGAAAAAAAACGGGGCGAGCGCGCGGCTCTTCCCCATATTATATATTGGAACGCCGGATTTCTCCGTTTCGGCGTCGAGATCCGTCGGGCCGGTCAGCGTGACGACGAAGGGTGAAAATTTCTCGCGATTCAGACGAGACGCGAGAGCGACGCTCTGTTTCTGCGTGCCGCCGAAACAGAGATCCTCCATAAGAAACGCGACTTTTAATGGTTTGGCCATTCTCGCCCCCGACGCCAGCATACAAATTAAGCGGAAAATTTCAAAGAGGGAAAATGTTTGCCAGCTCGCCAGACGCAATGTAATCTCATGTCATGGGAGAGAGAAGGAAACTTACGGCTTTTATAAGTCTCGATGTCGAAGAAGAGGGGTTATTTGGCGGAAAATACAGACAGTCGAATGTCTCCGTAACCAATGTCCCGCTCATCCGCAACTTGGAGCCGATTTTTTCCGAGTTCGGATTGCCGCTTACGCTCTTTTGCGCGTATCCAGTTTTCGTTGACAGAGACGCGCTGGACGCTATTTTATGGGCCCGCGAGTATTGCGGAGCCGAAATCGGTCTCCATCTCCATCACTGGAGCTCGCCGCCGCTCTCGCCTGGCGCGGACGAAAATCGCCCGCCGGAGAGGACGCATACGCTTCCGCGGGAACTCCTCTTGGAAAAATTGCGCGTTCTCGCGAGAACTTGCGAGAAGGCGACGGGAGAANGGCCCAAAAGTTTTCGCATGGGCCGCTGGGATCTAAAAAGCTCTCTCTTTCCATTATTGACAGAAATCGGCGTGAAAACGGACTGCTCCGTATCCCCTTTGAGAATTTTCAAGAACGGCCCCGATCATTTTCTCGCTCCGGTCGATCCGTATTGGGTCGAGCTTCCCGGCGGAGGAAAGATTCTCGAGGTTCCCATTACGCAGTTGTCGCCAATTGGCTCCCTGCCGCGGATCTGGAGAAAGATTTGCGGCTCCAATGTCGGGCTTGCGGATAAATTTCATTTTTTCGGGGCTTTAAGTTGCAATCCGCTGTGGCATTCGACTCCCGTCATGCGCTGGGCCGCGCGNCTGCTCGCGGCGAGAGGCGGAAAAGTTTTGAGTCTTTTCTGGCATTCGTCCGAATTATTGCCGGGGGGGTCGCCTCATACGCGCAACGCGGCGGATCTCGAAAAACNTTTAAGCAAGATTTTTAAATTCTGCGCGTGGCTCAAGAAAAATTTTGACCTTGAGGGAGCGACGGCGAACGATCTNTATAATCGCGGCTCCGAGTTTCCAGTTATCGAACCGCGGGAGGGCGCGGATTGGCGATGAACAAAATTATGTTGATTCTTCTCGATGGGCTGAACGCCGATACCGCGCGAACGAGTATGTCATTCCTCGAACTCTTGAGGATNCGCGGTCTGGCGTCTTTCAAAATTATCAGAACAGTATTGCCGTCAGTCTCCAAAGCCGCTTACGCGACCATCGTTTCGGGGNTGGATCCGCTGGNTCACGGCCTGTTGCGGAACGACGACCGCTCGACCTNCAAATTTGAAACGATCTTTTCGAGNGCCGCGGGGGCCGGGCTATCGACCGCGGCCGCCGCGCACGCGTGGTTCGCGGAGATCTGCAACGGACAGGATCCCGACCATCCTTCCTCAAGATTTTGCTACGATCCTCTTTCGCCAATTAATCACGGGCTTTTTTACGCCAGCGACTCTTANCCTGATCGCGAGCTCTTCGCCGACGCCGAAGTCTTGCGNCAATTATGCGATCCGGATCTCATGCTCGCGCATACGATGGGCATCGATAACGCGGGGCATCTGGCCGGACGCGATTCGGATACTTACCGCCGAGCNGCGAGAAACGCGGACGCCCTGNTATCGCGGTATGTTCCGATCTGGATGGACGCGGGATATCAGATTCTAATCATGTCGGATCATGGGATGGACGCGAGCGGCGATCATTATGACAATACGCCGGAAAACGCTCTTATCCCCCTGTGGGGAATTGGCGAGGCGTGGCAGATCTTGCCGGAGAGACCGCATGAGATCGCGGGCATGATTTGCGATCGTCTCGGCGCGTGAAAACAAGGCTAGAGGCGCGGGAAGCGAAGTCGCCTATAAAAACTCGCGCCGCTTGCGCGCGACGGCTATNGAACCANTTGCGAGGACGCGCGTCCGGAGGAGAAAATTTTGGCGAGGCGGGCGCGTTATTCGCGATTTTGCCANGGCAACATACTCTTTTCGCTCATTAAAATTTTTAACATTTCCTGGTCGGCNGGCAGAAATTGAAACTCTCCGAGATCTTCGGGCGGGATCCAGCGCGTATTCTGATCCTCGCTGGGACACGGTATCCCTTTGAAAGACGTTACCAGGAAAAAGGAAAGACGAACTGTATAATCCTCGTAATCGTGATCAATTGTTTTTAATAATTCGAAATTGGTCGCATTAATTCCCA
This sequence comes from Desulfovibrio sp., assembly GCA_014804865.1. The sequence goes on along the minus strand of JAAUYY010000033.1, from coordinate 4,764 downwards.
ACTCCTCGGCGAGTTCGCGCNTGAGCGTCTCCTCGGGAGTTTCGGAGCCTTCNTTTTTCCCGCCGGGAAATTCCCAATATCCGCCCCACGCGGAGTCGTCCGGTCTTTGCGCGGCAAGAATCAATCCCTTGCGATATATTATCCCCGCCGATACTTCGACAGGTTCCCGATCAGTCGTCGTACTCATGCCACTTCCGTCCAGTCGCGCGACTTTTTGCGTTCTTCGATTTCTTTTTCCAGCCTTTCCATTTCCANCATTATGGCGTCCGATTTCTGGCGCGTTTCTTCGAATTCTTTTAATAAAAGTCCGGATTTTTGCGGATCCGCGTAAATTTCGGGATCGGCCAGACTCTGTTCGACTTCGCCCTGTCTTTCGACGATCGACTCGAATTCCTTTTCAAGGGTCGAAAGTCTATCCTGCAAGGGCTTTAATTCCCTATAGAGCGCGTTTCTTTTCTCGGCCTCTTCGCGTTTTGAAAGTTTGCGCTCGTCNCTTTTTTGAGGAAGCCGTTTTTCGACCGCACTTTCGCCACTATCGATCGCTTTACCTTTTCTGGNTTCGTCGTACGCGTCAAAATTGTCATAAACAGTTACGCCGCGATTATCAAGCGCCCAGATCTCCGCGCCGATTTCTTTTAAAAGCCAGCGATCATGGGCGATGACGAATATTGTTCCCGTAAATTTATTTAGAGCGCGGGCGAGGGCTTCCCGACTTTCAAGATCCAGATTGTTCGTAGGCTCGTCAAGCGCGAGAAAATTATTTCGCCCGAGGAAAAGACTGGCCAACATAAGCCGACTTTTTTCGCCTCCGGAAAGNTGGTCGACTCGGCGATCAAAATATTGGGAGCCCAGGGCGAAAAGTCCGAGAACGCTCATTAGCTCCTCTTCCGAAATTGTGGAAGCGGCGAGTCTGCGGATCTCGCCAAGAACTGTATTCTCCCCGTTTAACGTGTCCATGTGGTGTTGCGAAAAGTAGCCCATGCGCGCCTGCGACGCCAGCGCGACGGAGCCTCCGCTTTTGGCAAGTTTCCCGGCGAGGATTTTCATCAGCGTCGACTTGCCGGAGCCGTTTGGCCCCGCGAGAGCCACGCGCGATCCGCGATAAAGCGTAAAGGTAAGCGGTGGCCAGAGTTCCTTGCCGTCGGGAAAACGGAAAGCGAGATCGGCGGCGGAGAGCATGACTTTTTCGCTATGCGGCGCCTCCGGCCAGGAGAAGGCCAGCTCCTTTCTTTTTGGCTCCGGTTTGAGATCCTCGATTTCCTTTTCCAGCTTTTTCGCCATTTTTTGCTTGCTTTGCGCCTGTCTGGCCTTTGTCGCCTTGGCCCTGAACTTTTCGACGAAAGCCATTTTTCGATCGTATTCGTCGCGCAAGGCGCGCGCTTCCCGCTCTCTTTGCTTCTCGTATTCTTCCTGCGCGACCAGAAAATCGGTGTAGCTTGATTTGCGGAAAACAGGGCTGGAGAGGCCCATATATAAAATATGCGTGCCTATTTTATCCATGAAGACCCGATCATGGGCCACAAAGACGATCAATCCTTCAAAGGACAGAAGAAAATCTTCGAGCCATTCCACAGCGTCGACGTCCAGATGGTTCGTCGGCTCGTCGAGCAGGAGGACGTCGGCTCCAGCCGTCAGAATTCGGGCGAGTTTTGCTCTTTCTCGCCAGCCGCCGGACAATTCTTTCAGGGGAGATTTCCATTTATCGGGCGAGAAGCCCAGGCCGGTGAGAACTTCCTCGGCTCTTTGCTCCGGATTGAAACCGTATTGAGCTTCAAGGCGCGCCTGCTTCGCCATCATGATCTCAAGCGCCGCTTCGTTCCCGTCGCGGGACGCTCCTTCCCATTCGCGCCAAAATTCGTTCCAGTCATGAACGTCTTCCAGAACATAATCCATCAGGGAGCGCTCGAGATCCTTGTCGGAGAGTTCCTGTTCCGCGTAGCCTACGCGACAGTCTCGGGGATAGATTATCCGGCCAGAGTCCGGATCGTCGACTCCGGCCAGAAGTTTCAAAAAAGTGGATTTTCCCGCCCCGTTGGGGCCGCAGACGCATATCCGCGAGCCTGATTCCATGTCGAGCGAGAATTTGTCGAAGATATCCTTCCCGCCGTAGGACTTGGACACTTCCTGAACGGTAACTTTCATAGCCATCCCTGGGCTCGATAACCGGCGACCGCCTCCGCCATTCCCTTTCGCAAGTCGATTTCAGGCGCGAAATCGAGATCTCGAGCGATCTTTTCAGTGTTGGCGATCCATCCGATCTGGGCCGCTTCCCGATATTTATCCAGATTCCATTGGGGAGGACGCGAGGCGAGACCGATCGACTTCGCGAGTTTGCCAAAGACGCCCGTCGCCGCCGCGGCGACCTTCATCAGCGGCAGAGGCAAGCGAAGCGTTTTTACGGAGCGGACGCCCTGCGCTTCGCCCATAGCCCGGTAAAGGTCGTTCATGGAACGCGTCTCGTGGTCCGATAGATGATATACTCCGCGCGCTTCTCGTTTGATGCCGAGAATTATGGCTCGCGCTACGTCGTCGGCGTGAATGGCCGATGCGGGAAATTCGTCGCGCAATCCGGGGGATGGCGCGAAGCCTTTGCCCGCGGAGCGGAAGATGGGCAGAAGTCCTCGATCGCCGGAGCCGTAAATTATTGGCGGTCGGAAAATCAGGGCGTCGGGAAAGGCGGACTGGATAATTTTTTCGGAAAGAAGTTTTGACCATCCATAGGCCGAGACGGGATTTTCCGGATCCGTTTCCCTGGCGCCTTCGATCGATGGGCCACTCGCGGCCAGACTGGAGACGAAGACAAGGCGAGAAGCTCGATCAGCGGAGCGAACAAGATTTTCCGCGGCTCTCGAGTTCGCTCTAAGATAATCGTTCCATCCGAAGCCAAAAAGGAGCGCGGCCATGTGAATTATAGCGTCTTGATCCGCGACTGCTTCCGCCAATCCCGTTCCGTCGGCCAGATCGCCCTTAATAATGCGGACGCGAGAATCGGCTATCTTTCCGGGATCCCGGACAAGGCACGAGACTTCCGCCCCCTTCTCCAGAAGAAGCGGCAGAAGATGACGCCCAAGAAAGCCCGAGCCGCCGGTAACGAGAATTTTTTTTCTTTTTAGTTCGAGCATGGCGCTATTTCGCGTCTGTAAATGCGGTAGCGTTTTTTTATTTTGCCCGAAAAATCTTCGATAAGGTCGTCGATGGCGAAATTGTCCTCCAGAGTCCAGCTTCCCTCCACCCATTCCAAATCGGGGTGGGAACGGGCTTTTTCGAGCATGAAATCAAAGAGAAGCAGGGGAAGTCCGCGGAGCCGGTATTCTGGCAGGATGCCAAAGAGCATGATTCTGTAGCTTTTTCGCGTTTCCTTTCTGCTTTTTAGATAATGCCAGGGCGCGAGCAGTCCCATCTTGCCATCAAGACGTTTTAGAAGAGGCGTAAGATCGGGCATGGCGACCATTCCCGCCGCCGGTTTGCCGTCGCTAAAGAATAAGACAAAAAATTCGGGATCGAGGATCGCGGACAGTTCCTCGACAATTTTGTCCGCTTCCTTGGGCGAGAGAGGCGAAAATGCCCAGTTATCCGCCCATGAGAGGCGATAGATATCGAGCATCGCCGCGATGTCGCTCTTGAGCGTTTTCTTGCTGGACGAACGATAGGAAAAACTGTTTTCAGCCTTCAGACGCTTTATTTCGTCCTTTAGCCAGGGCGCGATCTCCGGGCCGTTTTTTTCGATGTGATAGGCGAAAAGATCCTGCTCTTTGCGCATTCCCAGGCTTTCCAGAAGCGCGGGATAATACGGAGGATTCCAGGGCATCATTATTCCCGGCCTGACGTCGAAGCCGTCCACGAGCATCCCGCATGAATAATTTGTCGAAGGATTTAGCGGGCCGCGCATATAAGACATGCCTTGCGCCGCGAGCCAGTCCTGGGCGTTGTCGAGAAGCTCGCGCGCGACATCGCGGTCGTCGCGACTTTCGAAAAAGCCAAACGCTCCGCAAGACGTTTTCGCGTAAGCGTTATATTTTTCATCTACAACGGCGCAAATTCGCCCTACGACTTCGGATCCGTCGCGAGCGAGGATCAGGGACTTTTTGGCCGTGTCCCAGAAAGGATGAGAAACGAGGAGTTCTTTTTCCTGTTTTTTCAGGGGCGGAATCCATAAATTATCTTCCGAGCGCAAACGATAGGGCAGATCGAGGAAATCGTCCAAATCTTTTTCGGTTTTTACGGGACAGATCGCGATGCTCATATGTCTTGTCTCGCTAAATTCGCCGCCCCGCGCGGCGTATCGCTCTCGGGAGCGTTGTGATTTAACTATTATAAAGAAAGACCGCGCAAGTCAGTCCGGTTACGATTAGCAGGAGCGCCGCGCAACCGGGTTTGCCGCCATACGAAAGGCCAGTCCCCGGAATACCGACATTCGTTCTCGCTCCCTTTTTTCCGAAAGTAACGCTCGCGCCGCGTTTTCCGACAGTCAGACTCGTTCCTCTCTTGCCGACATTCAATTTGACGCCAGGCAGTAATTTAATTGACTTTTTAAAGCGAAACCCCATACAATGCCTTTCAAATTCGGGCTGGAATAGTTATTTTTCCGGTTCCAATTCCGCCGCGACTGTTTTTCCGCCAATAGCCGTCGCTTCAAAATCGCAAAGTATTTATAATTTCTCTCGCGGAGTCGGCTCCGATTTCGCGAAGCGCTTCGGGAAGTTCGTCGACGAGTTTAAAACTCATGTCCGGTCGCATAAAATTGCCCGTTCCTATTTGAATGGC
>JAAUYY010000032.1 GCA_014804865.1 Desulfovibrio sp. | reverse complement strand
TTGGCCCGACGTGCAGATCAGAAAGCTGAATTATTTTAAAATCGTCGAGAGAGCGGGGAAGACTAGCCAGCGGGATCTCGACGCGTTTGACTCGAGGAATGGCGATCGATTCCCCTGTCGCCCAGAGACCGAGCCCAAGCGCCAGCGCGGCAAGGCCTAGTCGTATCCAGCCGGTTGGAATTTTTCGGGGAACAGGCATTCCCGCCCGCGAAAGGATCCAGTTTCCCAAAAGATAAATATCCCAAAAAAAGAGAAGAAAAAACAGAATTATCAGCGACCCGTAAAGGAACTCCATTGTCAGAATGAAGGATCTTGGCAGATCGGGACAGAAGAAAGCTCCTCCGGCAACTTCGTAAACGAAGTACTTCATGCTTATAAAAAAGATCAGCCCGGTTCCGATTATCTTCCAGATCGCGCCAAGGCCGGTCTTATAAAACAGGTTGAAAGAGACAAAGGCGAATATAAAGAAGGACGCGATTTTCAGGATCATCGTATCTCCAGGCAACTCGCCGAGGGTTTTCGCGATTTGGCGACAAACCGAACGGCGTGTTTTAATACAAAAATAACCAATTAAAAAACTGAATCAATACCCGAGAGGATAAAGATTCAGTTATAATATAGAAAACAGATCGCCGTTAGGGAACGTCGGGCAACAGGGGCAATTTCACAGGCGAGGAGATAGTTATGCCCTGCTCAATCGTAGTCTTGCCATTGGCCGGCGCGTCGACAATCCAGTAAATCATATGCTCCTTCTCGTCGATTCGCGCTTTCGGATTATTCTTGTAGCTTACGGTTATATTGTCGTTGCCGAGAATCGGCGCGGGACGTTCGACGCGCACTTTTATGGGCACTGAATGACCGTTATTGATAGTGAATGTCCACGCTCCGATCCATGTCTTGCTAGTGTTGATGAACCCGGATTCGCCCTGTTTGTCGCTATCGACGACCATGTTTACGGTCATGCGCGGGTCCGCCCCAAAATACATCGTCGCCTCGCCGCCGCTGGGTCTGAAAACGCCCTCTCCTATATTTTGACCTTCAAGATTATATTGGGCTTCTCCCGCCGGCCACGCCTTATGCGGCGGCAATGTATATTTGGCCATTATCCAGATGTTGTTATCCGTTTTTGTAGGCCGACACAGCCATTGCAACGGGGCGTTCCATGAGTCTTCGCTAATGAGCAAACGCGATTTGCCTTCGGGCAAACCTTTGGTCGTCAGCTTCCATGTGGCGTAAATATTGTCGGTATCGGCGATAACCGGCGCTGACTTGGGAGCCATGTCGGCCTCGTTATGGAGGGCCAGGGTAGTCGCCTCGGCTTTATAGGCGCGGGGCGCGCTCCGGGTCGCGCGAACCGGCGGCTTTTCATTTTCGTCATCCACTCGCCATTCGCGCAACGGACTGGGCTCGCGCGGGCCTTCGCCCCGGGACGCCAGCGTAATTTCCGTATCTGTCCAATCCAGACCGGTATATTGCCAGATTTCGGCGAGAAGGCGAACATACACGAGATCGCTCTTGTCCGAATCAGGATTCGCGCTGAAATTATACACCGGCGTCCAGCCGCAACTCGCGATGTCATAACTATAATCGACTCTGGTTTTCGCGTCGTCGCGGGAGTCGTTTTGCAGGACAATTTCTATGGATTGTCCCAGTCCGCTAGCCGCGGGCATTCCCGAAAGTTCTTTTTGTACCTGCGAAAGCTCGATCTCGAGATTGGCGCGTTCCTCGATCAACCTGGGCATTTGCTGTTGCATTAACGATTGTCGATTCGCCAGTTCCTGCGAATTGGCTGGCTGGGTCTGACTCTTGAAGACTTCAATCCTGGCCTTGGCGGTTTCGAGGTTGGCCGCGAGTTCGTCGCGTCTCTTTTTCAGTTCGTCCCGAAGCGTCAAACGCTCGCTCGATGTCTTCAATATTACGGGAACGGCGCTCCAGCGAATAATCGTTCGTCCGGGAACTGAAATATTGAGGTTTGTCGCTTCCTCGGGAATTATTATAATCGCCCTGGAGTCTTTTTCGCGCTTCTCGACGGGCGCGATTTCAGTCAATGTCAGACGCGCTCCGGCGGGAGTAATGACAGCCGACACAGGCGACATTAATGTCGCGTCGCGCTCCGCGGCGGCGGCGAACGCTCCGGAACTCAATATGGGACAGAAGGCAAATATTAAAATCGCGTTAACACATATTTTTTGCAAAATATCGCGCATCGATTCTCCCGATCGTGTGAAAAAATATTAACGAGTCAATTTGCGGAACTTGAGGCGATGGGGGGTATCGGCTTCCTTGCCCATTCTCTTTTTCCGATCGGCTTCGTATTCCTGATAATTGCCCTCGAAAAATACAACCTTTCCGTCATCCTCAAAAGCCATAATATGGGTCGCGATTCGATCCAGAAACCATCGATCATGGCTAATGACCAGAACCGATCCCGCGAAATTGTCCAGCGCGTCTTCGAGCGCTCGCATGGTGTTTACATCCAGATCATTGGTGGGCTCGTCGAGCAGAAGCACGTTGGCGCCCGATTTGAGCATTCTCGCCAGATGGAGTCTGTTCCTTTCCCCGCCGGACAGGATATCGACCTTTTTCTGCTGATCGGCTCCCTGGAAATTAAATTTGGAGCAATAGGCGCGCGCGTTGACTTCCCTCGAGCCGAGCTTGACGGTCTCATGTCCGTCGCTTATGAGCTCGTAAACGGTTTTCCCTGGACTCAGGGATTCGCGCCCCTGATCGACATAGGCGATTTTCACAGTGTCGCCTACTTTGACGGAGCCGCTATCCGGCGATTCGCCGCTGGCGAGCATTTTGAAAAGCGTGGTTTTGCCCGCTCCGTTTGGGCCAATGATTCCCACGATTGCTCCCGGCGGTATGATCGCGTCGACTTTTTCCATAAGCAATCGATCTCCGGCGCTTTTGGTCATATCCGAAATCTCAAACACAGTCTTGCCCAGCCTGGGCCCGGGCGGAATATAAATTTGCAGATCGGGAGCCCTTTTCTCGCTCTCATGGGACAGCATGGCTTCGTAGGCGTTAATCCTCGCTTTTCCCTTGGCGTGTCTGCCCTTGGGCGACATGCGAATCCACTCGAGCTCCCTCGCGATTGTTTTTTGTCTTTCCGCCTCGGCCTTGTCCTCCCCGGCCAGTCTCTTTTGTTTCTGCTCCAGCCACGAAGAATAATTGCCTTTGAAAGGCAAGCCCTTGCCGCGATCGAGCTCCAGTATCCAGCCCGCCACATTGTCGAGAAAATATCGATCATGCGTGACCGCGATGACTGTGCCTGGAAAAGTGGACAAATATCGCTCGAGCCATTCCACAGATTCCGCGTCAAGGTGATTCGTAGGCTCGTCCAGAAGCAGGATATCGGGATTTTGCAACAACAGGCGACAAAGCGCCACTCGTCGCCGCTCGCCGCCGGAAATCTCGTCGACACGAGCGTTGGGAGGCGGACAGCGTAGGGCGTCCATGGCCATCTCGAGTCTGGATTCGAGATCCCAGACATTATTCGCGTCCATTTTTTCCTGAACCGCGGCCTGCCGTTCGATAAGGGCGGCCATTTCGTCGTCGCTCATGGGCTCCGAAAATTTCGCGTTAATCTCTTCGTATTCGCGGGCTATTTTCATGAGCGGAGCGACTCCCTCCTCGACGACCTCTCGAACGGTTCTCTTCTCGTTGGCGAGAGGCTCCTGCTCGAGATAACCGATTGTATAGCCAGGAGCCAACACGGTCTTTCCGTCGAAAGCCTCGTCCACTCCCGCCAGAATCTTTAGCAGACTGGATTTTCCAGCCCCGTTCAGGCCGAGGACTCCAATTTTCGCTCCGTAAAAATAGGACAGGGAAATATCTTTTAGAACTTCCTTCTGACCGCGCTTTTTGGAGACGCGGATCATTGAATATATTATTTTATCCGGCTCGTTTGCCATCTTTTCCTCCGGACGTCGAAGTTGATCGCGCCTGAAAACACTTCGCGGCGGCGCGGAGCCACCGCGAGTCCCCGACAATATTAATTTAGCCCGTCTCTTTTCCGCGCGAAATCGCGGCGGCGAGTTGAAAATTTAGAGCCGCTGACGCATAAGGATAATCATTTATCTGATAAACTTTTTCTCTGCTATTCGCAATACTCGATCCGCGGGGAGAGTCGTCGCGCGGCGCCGTTTCTTCCCGCGGCGCGATCTTGACAAGCTCCTGATCTCTCTGTTTTTATCTATCCCGTCCGCAATTTACGACGCGACGCGGTTGAAATCTCTCCTGCCTCGCGACTGATTTTATCGCGCGCGTTCCCGCGAAATTAGAAAAAGGGTAAACGTCGCCGCAATCGGATAAATTTTATCGAAATTTGCTATAAGAAAAAATTGCGGGCTCGATCCGCCATAGAATATCGAAAAACATGAGCATACTGCCAGCGCAAATATCTTTTTTCCTGCGCCAACATAGCGTAAAGAGAAATCTGGTCGCCCTCGGGCGTTTTTTTCTGATGATCTTCGCGCTTATCGCGCTGTACTCCATTATCTTTCACTACATAATGTTGTCCGAAGGGCAACATTATTCCTGGGTNACCGGCGTTTACTGGACGCTGACCGTCATGTCGACCCTTGGATTCGGAGACATTACCTTCGCTTCCGAAGGCGGGAAAATTTTTACAATTATTGTGCTTTGCTCCGGCGTCCTGCTTCTCATGGTCATCCTGCCCTTTACGTTTATCCAGTTTTTTTACGCTCCCTGGTTAAAGGCGCAGGAAAAGGGCCATACTCCNCGCTCGCTTCCGACCGACGCCGAGGGCCAGGTCATAGTCGTCGGCTCGTCGCCGATCGCTCTCAACCTGATCGACGAGCTGGAAAATTANGGAGCGCGTTGCGTCGTTTTATGCAAGGATAGCGCGACGACGCTTGATCTGCTCGATCAAGGCTACACAGCCGTCGTCGGCGANCACGACGCGAGACAGACATACGAGAATCTGCGTTTACCCTCGGCGGCGATGCTGGTAACCCTTGAGAGCGACGTTCGCAATTCCAATATCATTTTTACCGCGCGGGATGTGTCCCCCTCCGTTACTATCGTAAGCTCCGCGCAAAGCGAAGACGCCATTGACATTTTGCGTCTCGCGGGAGCTACCCGCGTTTTTCAGTTCCATACGATGCTTGGCGCGGCGCTGGCGCGCAGAGTGTTAAACGTCAATATGCGATTTAGCGTCGTAAGTCGGTATAAGGAGCTTGTCGTAGCCGAAGGGCCAGTCATGCGCACGTCCCTGGTCGGGAAATCGCTTATCAATAGCCAGTTGCGCGCGGCGACCGGCGCCAATGTGGTTGGCCTTTGGGAACGCGGCAAATTCGTTCTTCCACTCCCCACGACGGTGTTTACGCCGACAATGGTCATGGTTATCGCCGGAGATATGCATCAGATTCAGGCGGCCAACTCTTTCCTTGGCAAAGGCGCAACCCCGGAGGACGCCTCCCCGGCGGCATTGATCATCGGTTGCGGTCGCGTAGGACGCGAAGCGGCGCTTCAGCTTAAAAGATCGGGCAGAAAATTCTCAATAGTCGACAAGGCTCCAAAGCGCGGCTTCGTAGAGGATTATCTTGTCGTCGGAGACGCGGCGGACAAGGACATTCTGAAAAAAGCCGGCATCGACACGGCGCAGTCGGCGATTATCACCACCCACGACGACGACACCAACATATATCTCACGCTGTATTGCCGCAGGCTTCGCGAGGATATGCAGATCATAAGTCGCGCCACGCTCGACCGGAACGTGGGCATCCTTCACGCCGCTGGCGCCGATCTCGTGCTGTCCCTGGCCTCTCTTGTCTCAAGTAGCATAATAAATCTGTTGTCGCCCGGAAAAGTAATGATGATTAACGAAGGGCTCAATATATTTCGCAGCGAGGTGGGCAAGAACCTGGCTGGGAAAAAGCTCATGGGCAGCGGAATTCGCAGTCAGACGCATTGCAGCGTAGTCGCGGTTCGGTCATCCGACGGAGCGGTCATAGCCAATCCCGCGCCCGAATACGTATTTCGGGAGGGCGAGGAACTATACCTTATAGGCGATTCCGCGTCCGAAAAACTTTATCATGAGACTTTCGGCAAACCGCTTTCCTGACAAGGCGAGAAGCTTTATCCAGTCTCAAATAAAAGTTCCGCCTCGAGCGAGGGCTNNGCGCGGCGAAGNNGTCCGCTAANTTATCAACCCCGCTTCGCCCCGAGACAAATTTAACCGATTTTTTCAAATAGCGCGGAGCTTGGCGCGTTTATTTNTTTTCGACCGCGCGATANAGTCGCCAAACGCTTTCNTTTTCTNTTGTAAATAGAATAAATTACGATTATCCTTTCGCGGCGTCGCGCTATTTTTGTAGCCTTTNCGACGAGATATCGACCTGTTTTGCGAGGACGCGTATCGTCTGNCGNAGCGAAAGCTCGTTCAACGCTGTCGCATTCTAAAGCCCGCTATGGAATACCGGGCCAAATTTCCCTGGCGTTTGGNGATCCAGGCGCGGAANTTCGCTGTTTTATAGCNACGACCCGCGCGCCAAAAAATTAATTTATAATTTATCCGGAGTTGTTTTTTATGGATGAACAGAAGATCGAAACCGCGCCCGATAACGACTCGGACGAGACGAAGACTGTTCCTATGGAGGCGCCGAACGCCGTTCCCGCGTTTACTTTCCGTCGAATGAGCGGACTCGATCAGGCTATTCTGACTACGGACGCCGAATGGCAAAACCTGGATAAACTCGATCCGCAAATATGGATGGCATTAAGTTGNCCCATAAAGGGGCTGGAGTTCGATCTCGAAACNCTTAAGATTCTCGATGCCGACGACGACGGCAGGATTCGCGCCCAGGACGTAAAGGACGCNGTGGCCTGGGTTTGCCAGCGCGTAGTTCATCCGTCCAAGTTCTGCGAATCTCAATCCAGCGTCGATATAGAAAATCTGCGCGACGACACGGACGAAGGACGCGTCTGCCGACACGCTCTCGAGCTTATCCTTAAAAAGAACGACCCTTCGGCTACCTCGGTGACTCGGGAGCAAATTGACGAAGTTTTGGCCGAGGCTACCGATTATGTATTTAACGGCGACGGCGTGATCATACCCGATTCGGCGCCCGACGATCCGACGAACGAAAGTCTCGCCTCCAATCCGCGCGCCTGGACGCTTCGCGCTCTCGCCATCGTCGGAGGCAAGAAAGACGCGTCCGGAAAACCCGGTCTGGACGCCGAGCTCATTGACGAAGCGCGAAACAGGCTGAAAACGNCCCTGGAATGGCGCAAGTCGCTGCAGGCCTCAAAACTTCCGCTTGGCGAAAAGACCGAGGAAGCCTGGGCCCTATATAATCGCCTAGCGCCAAAATTAATAGATTATTTCAGCCGTTGCAATCTCGCGAGCTTCGACCCCGACGCCCTCGCGAGGCTAAATGNCGAAGGCTTGCCGATAAATCCCGAAGTCGCTCCCGCCAACCCCGCTAACGAACTTCTCAATAACGAGACGCTTCTCAAATTGCCCATTTCCAGGATCAACGCGGATTGCGTTCTCGATATAAAATCAGGCTTGAATCCCGCGTGGGCCGACGACGTAAAAACCTTTCTCGATCTCGTCGCGCCTCTCGTTCCGGGATCGCCAATCGCCAAGAAACTTGATCAGGCCGCCTGGAAAACCATCAGCGAATCTTTCAACAAATACGCCGAAATTCTGGAAAAGAAACCGGACTTCTCCGCGCCTCCCGCCGGAGCCGAAATCGTTTCCTTCCCGGGCGATCCCGATCTCGCTCTGGCTCCCGCCGACGACCCATTAAAACGGGCTTTTCTCCCGCTTAACCCCAACGAGGCCATCGGNTCCCTCGACGACGCCAAAATCGAAGAGATGCTCGGCGCTCAAGCGAAATCCGAGCTTGACGACTTGCTGGAAAAGGATCTCGCCGCTCCTCCGCTCTCCTCTTTTCAAGAATTGCGCAAGCTTGTCCTCTTCCGCGCGAACCTCTACACGTTTCTGATGAACTTCCTCTCCTTTGTGGATTTTTACGAACCTACAAAAAAAGCCATTTTCCAGGAGGGCGTCCTCTACCTTGACAGCCGAGCCTGCTATCTCTGCGTCCCTGTGGAAAATGTGGACGACCACGCTCGACTCGCCGCGCAAAGCTGTCTTTGCCTNATTTACTGCGCCTGCTCTCGCAAGGCGACCGACGGTTCGGAACAAACCGGGACGATAGCCGCCGCGCTGACTCTGGGCAATCTCGCTTCCCTTATCGAAGGCCGTCACGGTCTTTTCATAGACAACGACGGACTGGAATGGGACACCTCCATCCTGCGCGTCGTCCATAATCCCATCAGTCTCCGCGAGGCCGCCTGGGCGCCCTATATCCGCATATCCAATATGGCGGCCGAGCAAATTAACAAATTCGTTTCTTCCAAGGAAAAAGCCGTTTCGGAAGCGACGGAAAAAGCCGTAACCAATCTGCCCGCCGCGCCAAANCCCGAAGAGAAAAAACAGAGCTTCGATTTCGCCAAAGGCGCGGGCATATTCGCGGCCGTCAGCGTCGCCATATCCGTTTTAAGCGCCGCGTTCGCCTATATAGCCAATTCCCTCGCCTCTCTCGGCTGGTGGTGGCCGCTCGCTTTAGTCTGCGTATTTATCTGCATATCCGGCCCCTCAATGCTTCTCGCGTATTTCAAACTCCGCAAAAGGAGTCTCGGCCCCCTGCTCGACGCCTCCGGCTGGGCGGTTAATAAAGGCGCGCCTATCAATATCATGATGGGAATGGCCTTGACCAAAATCGGACATCTGCCTAAAAACGCGATCCGCAACCTGAACGATCCCTACAGTCTGCCCGAGCGGATGAAAGGCGGTCATACAGGATGGAAAATCTTTTTCTGGCTCTTGTTCATCCTGATTTTAGCCATCGCCTGTTTCTGGCTGTACTGTCACTTTATCTCCGAGCCCGTCTGGATCGCGAAGGCCAGAACATTCCTCGGTTGGTAAATTGCCTCTGATCATCGACGTCGCCCTGCCTAATCTCGATTTAGGCGGGGCGATCAGTCTCTGTCTCGCCCTCGAAAACGCCTTGGCATCGCGTCTGGATNCCCGACAACTGACATANNTCAAATCCTTCNCGCTCCGCGAACCCNCCATCCGCGCCCGTTTGTCTCGCCTCCTGGCTCGCGCGGCCGCGCTTCGCTTTCTTCCGTCAGGCGCGAAAATTCAGTCAAACGACCGCCGACTTTTCTCCCTACCCGCCGGGGGGTCCCTGTCCTTCAGTCATCCTGCCCATCGCGCCTTCGTCGCCCTCCATGAAGACGGCGTAGCGGCTGTCGACTCCGAAATGATAGACGCCGCGACGCTTCCCGCAATCGCGTCCCTCGCGCTAAAATATTCGCCCAAAGCGTCGATCGCGTCCGGCCTTCATATCTTGCGCGTCTGGACAATATTCGAAACCGCCGTAAAATTGCTTGGCGAATCCGAGACCGCTTCAATCGCGAAAAATGTATTCGGATCGGAGCTGAAAGAATTAAAATGGCGCGGAAAGACGCGCGTCGCCGGTCGCGACTTGCGCTGGATCTCATTTAAAAAAGACAAATATATCGTTACTCTCGGCGCCTTTTCGGATCTTCCGAACCTCGCGCCAAAGTTCGTTAGCCTGGACTGGCGCGAACTAAAGCGCGATCTATAAAACGGGAATCGTTCGCCCGAAAACCGGCGCGATTATCGCGCGATTTTTTTGCGAACATTCCCCGCGAGCGAAACGCGAATGCCTGTATTTAATATAGTAACGCTTTTCCCGGAATTTTTTGACTCTCCGCTTAAAACTGGACTGATGGGAAAGGCCGTCGCCTCTGGCCTGGTGTCCTTTAATTTTTTTAATCCCAGAGATTTCAGTTTGGACAAACATCGCCGCGTCGATGATCGTCCATTCGGCGGAGGCGCGGGTATGCTAATGACTTTGCAACCCTTATGCTCCGCTCTGGAAGCGATCCCCAATCCCGGGCCGCTATTGCTCATGTCGCCCCAAGGCGCCCCTTTCGCGCAAAAGGACGCAGTCTCTTTCGCAAAGGAAAAATCCCTGACTATAATCTGCCCGCGTTACGAGGGAGCCGACGCTCGCCTCGAGGAATTGTTTCCGACGCGCGCGATCAGCGTGTGCGACGCTGTGCTTAACGGAGGCGAAACAGCCGCTCTCGCCATAATAGAAGCTGTCGCCAGACTTATCCCCGGCTTCATGGGAAAGGAAGAATCCGCCCGCGAGGAGAGTTTTTCCGACGGACTGCTCGAATACCAAAGCTATACGCGACCCGAAACGTTTCGCGGAATTTCGGCTCCGCGAGTCTTGCTGAACGGAAATCGCGCGGAGATCGCCCGCTTACGCCGCCAAAGCTCCCTCCTCCGAACGCTGCGAATCAGGCCGGATTTGCTCTCCGAGGCTCCCATGCGAGCCTCCGACGCGGCCTTTCTCAAAACTGTTCCCAGATTGC
>JAAUYY010000031.1 GCA_014804865.1 Desulfovibrio sp. | reverse complement strand
CATGGTGCCGGACACAGTCGACTTTGGGCGCTTGCGTCGCGAGTTGAGCGTCGAGGCGCAAAAGCTGAACTTGCGCGTGAGCGCGCAACATAGGCGCGTCTTCGAGGCTATTCACAGACTGGACGCCATATAAGGGCGTCCGGCTTGGTCTAAACATAAAGACGGGCGTTCGCCCGAGACCGCGCGGAGGAAAAAAGTATGGACAATACGCGAAGAACACTGATCAAGGCGGCCGGAATCGGAGCGTGCGCGCTCTGCGCCGCTCCCGCCGTCGTCGACGCGGCTCCCGCCGAAGCCGCCCAGGCTGTCATTGACAACATACTGACGCGACGGAGCGTCCGCTCGTTCAGCATCGAGCCGGTTTCCGAGGAAGCTATCGAGACCATGTTGCAATGCGCTATGGCCGCGCCCAGCGCGGCGAACGAACAGCCGTGGGATTTCGTAGTGATCCGGGACGCGGAGACCATGGAAAAGATCGCGTCCATAAATAAATACGCCCGCTTTGCCGCCATGGCTCCGCTCGGGATTCTCGTCTGCATGAACAACGAAAAAGTCAAGATAGGCGGGATGTCGGTTCTCGATATGGGCATGGCCTCCGAAAATCTCATGCTCGCCGCCCATGCCCTGGGGCTTGGCTCTGTCTTTACGGGCATTTTCCCAATGGAAGATCGAATCAAAGCTTTCCGCGAATTGTTTGATCTGCCCGCCGCGGTCGTTCCCATGGGGCTGATTATCGTCGGCCATCCTACGGATCCGTCGTCAAAGACAGCGCCGGAGAGATTCAAGCGCGAGAATATTCATCTGGAAAAATGGGGCGGTAAGTAGGGATGCTCTCCGAAAGGGAAGTAACCAGCACGCTAAATATGCTCCGCAACGAGCATCTCGACGTGCGGACGGTTACGCTCGGCGTCAGCCTTTTTGATTGCGTAAGTCACGATCTCGATTTGTTCATGGACAATATCCGCGCGAAACTCTCGCGCCTGGCCTCGCGTCTCGTGCCTGTTTGCGAGGAAGTGGCCGACAGATACGGCATTCCGGTCGTGAACAAGCGAATTAGCGTAAGCCCTATAGCGGTTGTCGCCGGGCCGTTCAACGCGGGCTCGATGGCCAGGATCTGCAAGGCGCTCGACGAAGCGGCCTCCGAAGCGCGGGTCGATTTTCTCGGAGGCTTTTCGGCTCTCGTCGAAAAGGGCTTTTCGCGAGGCGATCGGGCGCTAATCGACTCCCTGCCCGAGGCTCTCGCCGAGACTTCCCGCGTTTGCTCCTCGATCAACATAGCCTCTTCGCGCGCGGGTATTAACATGGACGCCGCCGCGCTCATGGGCGAGCAGATCCTTAACGTCGCGCGAAAAACCGCGGATCGCGACGGGTTGGGATGCGCGAAGCTCGTCGTATTCGCGAACATACCCCAGGACGTGCCTTTCATGGCCGGCGCCTATCTTGGCGTCGGCGAGCCGGACGCGGTGATCAATGTGGGCGTCTCTGGCCCGGGAGTCGTGAAAAAAGCCATCGATCGCGCATTGGAGCGAGCCAGCGAGACAGGCTCGCCCTTGACGCTGCTCGACATCGCCGAAGTAATCAAGAAAACGGCCTACAAGGTGACTCGCGTCGGCGAGATGATCGGGACGGAAGTGGCCGAAAAGCTGGGAATTCCCTTCGGGGTAGCCGATCTTTCTCTCGCTCCCACCCCGGCGGTGGGCGACTCCGTAGGCGAAATTTTCCAGAGTCTGGGGCTTTCGAGCATTGGCGCCCCCGGAAGCACAGCGATTCTCGCAATGTTGAACGACGCGGTAAAGAAGGGAGGCGCCTTCGCCTCCTCGTCTGTCGGAGGCCTTTCCGGCGCCTTTATTCCCGTTTCCGAAGACTCGAGCATCGAGGCGGCCGCCGCCGCGGGATTTTTGACCATCGAAAAGCTCGAAGCCATGACCAGCGTCTGCTCCGTCGGCCTCGACATGATCGCTATCCCGGGCGACACGCCAGCTTCGACGATCGCGGCGATGATCGCCGACGAAATGGCCATCGGCGTAATAAATCACAAAACTACCGCCGTCCGCCTAATCCCCGCTCCTGGCAAAAAAGCGGGCGACATCGTAACTTTTGGCGGACTNCTCGGGNAAGCGGCGGTAATGGCCGTCCCGACAGGCGACTCCGCGGCTTTTATAAATCTGGGCGGCCGCATACCGGCGCCAATCAACAGCCTGAAAAATTAGAAGAATAAAAAGCCCGCGAAACGGGCTTTTTATTTAGTTTTTTAGAGCGCGGAGCTTATAGGGAGCGCGTAAAAATTAAATGTTGGATAAGCGCGCCACAGTCTTTCCAGCGAATGGCTTTATCCATTTTTGAAGAAATTCATCGCGNGAAGCAACTTTTTGCGTAATTTATATTGGGATATGACAAGAAATGGCCAATATATGTTCAAACTCTTCATGAGTATGGATTATTTAAAATTTTGTATAATTATTTCAATTAGTTGTCATAAAANAAGATAGATATAATCCCTAAAATTGCTGGATGGCAATGGGGCTTATTNGACTTTAAAGGACAAAAAAGGCGTCCATTCTTTTCAGAATAAACGCCTTGTCCTTATAGCGCGTAGCTAATGAGAGCGCCCGCATTATTTATGCGCAAAACGCGATTAGAGTCGCGCGGGATGAATTTCGCTCTCGCCATGGCGGCTTTGGTATGCAAAGACGCCCTCGAAATTAGGCAAATTTACTTCGCCGCGGGGGTAACTTCAGGCGCGATTTGCTATAGCGAGCTGGATATGGCGATTGGCGGGTCATTTCGCTTTGGCTTCTTCGCCCGCTTCTTCGAAAACCTCCTTTGCCGCAAAAAGCGCATTTAATGCGGTTGGAAAACCGGCATATACCGCCATCTGCATCAAAATTTCTGTAATTTCCGTTCTTGAGCAACCAACATTCAGGCAAGCGCGCAGGTGGATTTTAAGTTGCGGTCGAGCGTTGCCCAAAGCTGCCAAAGCCGCAATGGTCGCAATTTCTCTCGTTTTAAGATCCGCGCCTTTTCTTGAATAAATATCCCCAAACGGAAATTCTATGAGATACTTTCCAAAATCTGGGGCAATCTCCTGTAATGTTTCAACAACCTGTTGTCCACCCTTTCCGTCAATTTGGTTGAGCATGGCCAATCCAGTTTCAAAGCGAGTCTTATCGCTCATTTTTCATCTCCACACGTTGAATTTTTCCATCTCCCCAGGTCGCTACAATAATTTCATTATTTGAAGTTTTGGCCAGTCCGACTGGCGATGACAAATTTTCAGCCAATGTCCTTATCGCGCCATTTGGCCCGGCTTCAAACACTTTGCCTGCGGCATTATCCGCCACATATACAGTGCTATTGCCGCTTGCCAGAATTCCTACGCCCGGAGCGCTGAATCCATTTTTTATTTTTTGGATAGCGCCATTCCTTGATACCCTATCCAGAGTTCCGCCGTAGCAACTCACATACATATCGCCGCTTTCTGTCAAGGCGACGCCAACAGGCAGGCTATAACCTCTGGAAATAACGCGTCTGGCGCCGCTTTTATCAATTTCCTCAACCGTGCCCGCGCCTCTGTTAGCGACAAGGAGCGTATCATCCTTCGTCCAAAGCAAGCCTGTGGGCTGACTAAATCCGCTTGCCAAAATTTTTGGTTCTCCATCGCCTTGCCATACATAAACATTGCCGTCGCCATAGCCGGCAATATAAATGTTGCCTTCATTATCCATTGCCAGTCCTGCTGGAGAGCTTATGCCGTTGATGACAGGCAACTTTATGGAACCATCCACTCTGGTTATTCTGTCGCCGCTCCATTCAGCTACCAGCAACGCGCCGTCCCCAAGTTCCAATATTCCGACTGGAGCGGAAAAACCATCCATTGGCAAATTGGCGCCAAACCCAACAGTCGCAGCCCCTATCAGACATACGCCTACCGCAAGACTCAAAAAATTCTTTTTCATAAATCCTCCTTGAAAAGCACGATATCCATTCAGTGGTATTTGCAGAATTATCTTTTGAGTGATACCTATAAGGTATGACAGCTTTCATGGACATTGCCTCATTGCGAGCATTCGCGGTTGTCGCTCATGAATTGAATATGCGCGGGGCTGCCGATTTGCTTAACATCTCCCAACCGCCATTAAGCCGCAAAATTAAAAACCTTGAAGACAGACTGGGGGTATGCCTTTTTATCAGGCGCAGTTACGGACTTGAATTGACTGACCATGGCAAGGAATTGCTGGGAATTATACAGCCGTTACTGAATATGCAGGAAGATGATCAAAAAAAGCTGGATATGTTCAAAAAATCTGAGACTTGCATAATTGGGTTTACGACTGCGTTTGAGCAGAGCGTCTATGAACCAGTTATTTCTGTCCTAAAATCTTTATGTGATAAGGATAAAATTATAATAAAACGGGCTGCCTCCGTTCAACTGGCTACTGATGTCATAAAGGGCAATATTCAAGCCGCCTGGGTGGCATTGCCTATTAATAACCCAAATATATCAACTATAAACATTTCATATTCAGAACAATTACTAGCAGTAATTCCAGATAGTTGGCAGAATATTGATACAGACATAGAATTAAGTGAATTGAACGGAAAGCCATTTTTCTGGTTTTCAGCATACCGCAACCCTGACTGGCATGAAAAAATGAGCAAGGTTTTCAAACAGCTGGATTTCAGGCCAGATTATCTTGATGAACCGCTTGAATTTGAAGTTTTACTTGCAAGGATTGCCGCAGGAGAAGGCTGGGGATTAATACCTGAATCTTTTGCGGCAATACAAAGGAAGGGAATTAAATATCTAAAGGCTCATGATTTACCGGCTTTAGAAATGGGAATAATATATAAGGACAAAAATGGGGAAATGATTGCTCATAATTATTTAAATGCTATAAACTAAACTAATATATTTATTAATGGAAAATATGTATGAAAACTCTAATGAATTGTATATTGGCTTGTCTTATAATATTAATTCCTGCATTGACCTACGCTTCAAATAGAGAGATAATTAAACCATTAATAACTGAACTTGCCAATGTCCCAAAAACAGTGCTCCTTGTTGGTAATTCGCTCATGTATTACAATAATGGGGTAGGTTCCTATGTCCATAAAATTAGCAGGGAGATGGGGATTCCAATATCTTTCACCATGGTCGCAATAAGCGGTTCAGGACTGGACTGGCATCTTGTAAAAAGCTACTTGCGTCCTAATGGGTTGCGCCTCTATTCAACTACAGGAGATAAGCGCAATAAACTTGTTTTTCATGAATATCCTGAAGGCAGGATATTTGACGCAGTTATTCTGCAAGATAATAGTCAGGGACCGATTCACTCGGAACTTTCCAAGTTATTCATCAAATATGCGGAAATTCATTGCAAAGATATCAGGGAGGCTGGCGCTGAGCCGTTGATTATGATGACATGGGCTTATGCTGGCAAACCGGAAATGACGGAAAAGCTAGCAAACGCGACTATAGCCGCGGCAAATGAAAACAGGGCAATGGTGGCGCCTGTTGGACTGGCCTTTGCAAACGCATTGAAAGGCAAACCAGATTTAAAACTCATAGTTGATGATAAACGCCATCCTACGCCAGCTGGAACTTATCTTGAAGCTTGCGTCATATTCTCTACTCTGACAAAAAAATCAGCGGAAGGAGCAAGGTGTACAGGTATTGGAGAAGCAAAGATAACCAGACAAACAGCGAAAAAAAAAAAAAAAATA
>JAAUYY010000030.1 GCA_014804865.1 Desulfovibrio sp. | reverse complement strand
GTTGATATAGGCGCCGCCGGAAGTGTAGGTATCGCGGTTTGGCATTCTCGCCTCCGTGCACCCGGAGACGGCGTAATCGAGAGCTTCCTCGAAGGTCGCGCCCTTGGAGACATAGAGGGGGACGACTTCCTCGTCGTTAATAAGCTTCGGGAAACCGGCGCCGTCCTTGATCGTTTCGGCGACATCCCAGAGATAGCTCTCCGGGGCGCGGGAATGAATTCTCGCGGCCAGGTCGGGATAGTGCAAGGGGAACTCGCGCTTGGATTTGAGAATAAGATGAGTCAGCTCGTTGGTCGCGTCGCGTCCGTCAGGTGTCTGGCCGCCTACGGTTACGGCTTCCCAATGCGCGTAGCCTTCGTTAAAGGCGCCGCCAGTGGGCGATATATACATATCGATAAATTCGGCCATGCCGACCCACATGCACTCCAGAAGCTCCATAGCCTCGCTGTCGGTTAGTTTGCCCTCGGCCTTGTCCTTTTTATAGTAGGGATAGAAATATTGGTCCATGCGACCGTTGGATATTGTTGTGCCCGTCTTTTGCTCCAGTCTGGAGAACATCTGCGTAAACCACTGGCTCTGGCAGGCTTCCCAGAAGTCGCGCGCGGGCTCGCCAGGAACTCTCTCGGCGTTTTCGGCCATGCGCAGAAGCTCGGCCTTGCGCTTGGGATCCTTTTCAGTGGCGGCTACGCGGCGAGCTTCCTCGGCGTGACGCTTGGCCCAGAGAACAATCGCGTCGCAGACAATGATGACGGCTTCGAGGAAGGGACGTTTCTCGCGGTCGTCCTTGGCGCTCAACGGATCAAGGGCGGCCAGCTTTTCCTGGGCTTCCTTCTTGATTCCGTTAAACCCGCGTTTCAGGATTTTTTCATAATCGTGAACCCACTGAATCGAGGAGCGGAAAGAAGAGGTTTCGTTTACGATGAAACGCGAGATGAGTCCCTCGGGATCGTCGTAGGTAAGCTTATGCACTTCTTCGGGAAGGGCCGCGTTAAGCGCCTCGTGATAGGTCTTGCCTTTCCAGTAGGGAGCGATCTCCTCGATGACGATTTTCGCGTCCTCCGGAGTGATGGTGGCGGGAGAGGTCTTGCGCGTGGGCAGATCGCGCACGGCTATGTCAAGAAAATCGCCGTCGAGCTCGGGATAGAGAATTCCGTAACGACCGTCGCATCCGGCCCTGCCCAGCAAGAGCTGATCTTCCTGAACGCAGACGGAGATATTTTTCGCGATATGCATCAAGGCTTTGGCCCAGCGCAAAACTAGCGGCTGTCCCTCTGTTTCCTTCATGGATTCGGTAAAATAGCGGGCGCGCTGGATGTCAATTCTGGGTTTCTGACCATCGAACCGCTCGAGCAGGCGGAAGACGCGCTGGTGAGTGTTGCGAAAAGCGTTTTCGTTGCCTTCGATTTGCGCCTGGATTCGCTCTTCCTGGGGCGACCGGCACGCGCATTCTGTTACTACGCTCATTCTTTTTTTCTCCTTATGAAAATAAAAAATAAAAAATTTAATCGTTGCCTAATATGTCCGAAGCGAAACGATCTTTGCATTGGATATGCCAGAAAAGGAAATAAACAGAAAATCCCGCGTTTATTCGCTTCCGGCGACTAAAAATTTCGCGAACGAAACGCCAGCGCCATGTTGTGAAAGTCTGTCGTTTGCAAAATTGCAACATCAATGCTCATTTTGCTAAATTATAATAGATATTCTGTTGCGGATTTGCAACTGATGTTTCCAAATTGCGCGAAATAAAGGAAAATTGCGCAAAAAATCACTATGTGCCGTAGAAATTTAAGCTAATAAAGACAATAGCGATTTTTAGCTTATGTTGCAAATTTGCTACGCCAAAATGATATTAATTATGCCTTCATTATTTTTTAGATCTCAACTAATTGATTTTATAGAATTTTAATGACAGTTCTATTTAAAATATTCTGGCATAATTTCTGCTTTGCAATTAGTATATTGTTACATTGCAAACTAATTCACAAAAGGAGTTGGCTTATGCGCAAACTGCTGTCTTTCGCGGCTGGCGTTCTCGCCCTGGGGCTCGTTTTCGGCAATTCGATCTTCGCGGCTGACAAACCGATTACATTGAGGATCGGGCATCCCATGGCTCCGGGCAACAACGTTACCGTGGGTTATGAGAAATTCAAGGAACTGGTCGAGAAGAAAAGCGACGGCAAAATCAAAATCCAGATTTTTGGCAACGCTCAAATTGGCTCGGATCGCGTTACCACAGAGCAGGCGCAGGCGGGCACGCTCGATATGTCCTCGTCCTCGACGCCCAACTTGGCCAGTTTCTCTCCGGCCTACATGGCTATCGATCTGCCCTATGTGACGGATCCCAAGAATCAGGAAAAGCTCTACAAGGCTCTTGACGATGGCGAACTCGGCAAAGCGTTGCGCAAGGTCGCCAACGACATCGGTCTCGAGACGATCATGTTCAGCGAATATGGCTATCGCAACTTTACTTCGGCCAAACAGCCGCTTAAGGAAATCAAGGATCTCCAGAACATGAAGATCCGCACGACCGATTCGCCCGTGGAAGTGGCCGTCGCCACCGAGCTAGGCATGAATCCCGCGCCCGTCGCCTGGGGCGAAACTTACACGGCTCTCCAGCAAGGCACAGTCGACGGCGAAGGCAACACCTTCTCCCTGCTCAACGACGCCAAGCATTCCGAAGTGCTGAAGCACGCCATGGACACCCAGCATAACTATTCCATGCATATTTTGCTCATGAACAAGAAAAAATGGGATAGTCTTACTCCCGAGCAGCAGAAGATCATTCGCGAGGCCGCCCAGGAGGCCACGGAGTGGCAGCGCAAGGAATCCGTGCAACTTGAAGAGAAGGCGTGGCAGGCTTTCCGCGACAAGGGCATCGATATCACCATCCTCACCCCCGAGCAGCGCGAAGAGCTGAAGGCGAAAACCGAGCCCGTTCGCGAGAAGTTCTCCAAGGAAATTCCGCAGGATATTCTTGTATTAATCGAAGAAACCCAGAAATAGTTTCCCCGCGGCCCGGATTGTCAACTCCGGGCCGCTTTTATTAATTCGCGCGTCTATCGCTCTCCGTTTTTCGCCTCTCGCCGGCGCGGAGGTTAATTTGGAGCGTAAACGCGCCTGATCGCGGCGTCCGATTCTATCGGAAGCGGGCGCTGTGCCGGGAGCGGCCAATGGCGGAAGCTAATGAAAAACATGGGATATTGAGCTGGCTGAACGAGAATTTCGAATGCGTTTTCATGGTAACCGGTCTTTTGTGCATCATCTGCTTTATCACCTGGCAGGTGGTGTATCGTTATGTCATTACCCAGTTTATAGATCGCGCGGGCGCCGCGGTGTGGACCGAGGAGCTGTCTCGCTATATCTTTATCTGGATATCCTATCTGGCCGTGCCGGTGGCCATTCGCAAGCGCTCCTCCATTCGCGTCGACATCCTTTATGATCATTTGCCCGAACGCTGGAAAAGGATAGACTGGATAGTCGTAGAAACTCTCTTTTTCTGTCTGACCGCCGTCATCGCCTGGTACGGATGGGGACAGATCGAGAGATTGATGCACTTCCCGCAAAAAACGACCGCGCTTCGCATTCCCTATCTTATTCCGTATCTCATTCTTCCTATCGGGTTCGGGCTGATGTGCCTGCGCCTTCTGCAGAGTCTTTACAAACAGGTTCGTCTCTGCGGCGCTCTCGACTCCGTCATAGGGTTTGCCATTGTCGGGATCATAATTTCGCCTGTCTTCATATTCGATTATATTAGTCCGCTAACCGCGCTTTTTGGCTATTTCGTCCTGCTCTGCGTCATCGGCGTGCCTATCGCCATATCCCTGGGGCTTTCGACTCTGGCCACAATCATCTGCGCCGACACTTTGCCCATAGAGTATATGGCTCAAGTCTCTTTCACGTCGATCGACAACTTCCCGATCATGGCGATTCCCTTCTTTATCGCGGCGGGAGTTTTCATGGGCGCCGGCGGACTTTCGAATAGGCTTCTCTCCCTCGCCGATGAAATTGTCGGCGGCTTATACGGCGGCATGGGTCTTACGGCGATCGTGACCTGTATGTTCTTTGGCGCGATTTCCGGCTCCGGCCCGGCTACTGTAGCGGCGATCGGAGCCCTGACCATCCCCGCGATGATTGAGCGCGGATACGACAAATTTTTCTCATGCGCCCTCGTGGCTGCCGCGGGTTGCGTCGGCGTAATGATACCTCCGTCAAACCCCTTCGTCGTCTATGGCGTCTCCGCGCAGGTGTCCATTGGCGATCTCTTCATGGGCGGCATCGTGCCCGGCATCATGACGGGACTTGTGCTAATGGGGTATTGTTATTTTTACTCCCGCGCTCGCAATTGGCGAGGCGAAGATAAAAAGCGCGACGCCGCTACCTTCGGACGGGCGTTCTGGAACGCGAAATGGGCGTTGATGGTGCCAGTCATCGTCCTGGGCGGCATTTACGGCGGGATAATGACGCCCACGGAAGCCGCCGCTGTTTCCGCTTTTTACGGTTTGATCGTAGGCCTTTGGCTCTATCGCGAAATGAATTTAAAGGGCCTCTGGCGCTCCTGCATCGAGGCCTGCGAAACATCTTCCGTAATTATTCTATTGATGGCCATGGCCACGCTCTTCGGCAACATCATGACTCTCGAGGACGTGCCCGGCACCATAGCTCGCGGTATCTTGAGTCTNACGACAAGCAAGATCATGGTNCTCTTGCTTATCAACGNGCTCTTGCTTATTGTGGGCGTATTCATGGAGGCGCTGGCCGCGATCGTCATCCTGGCTCCGATCCTGTTGCCAGTCGTCGTCGGCGTCGGNGTTTCGCCTTTGCATTTCGGCATTATCATGGTTGTCAACCTGGCAATCGGCTTTATCACGCCTCCTGTCGGNGTCAATCTCTTCGTCGCTAGCGGCGTAGCCAAGGCGAAGCTCGAGAAAATCGCGGGCATGGCCGTCCCCATGATCGCGCTCATGTTGCTCGTGCTNCTGCTCATCACTTATATTCCCGAAATNCCGCTCTGTCTGGTCAGCGATAAATAAAATGGAGTTACNCATGAAAGCGATCGATTTCCGTTTCCGTCCGAATACGCCGGAAATAATCAACGGCATCCGAAATAGCGCGATGTTTAAAAGGACATGCGAGGCCATAGGCTTTGACAAACGCGTCGCCGAGCCTTTGGACAAGATCGTCGAAAATCTCGATAAACTCGGCATAGTCCGNGCGGTGGTAACCGGACGCGATTGCGAAACCACCTACGGCTCGCCTTCGAACAATCCCGAAGTACTGAAATTCTGTCAGGCCTATCCAGAAAAATTCGTCGGCTTCTGGGGCGTCGATCCCCATAAAAAAATGNCCGCCGTTCGCGATCTCGAAACGGCGATTNGGGAGCGCGGCATGAAAGGCGCCGCGCTTGATCCCTACCTGGCGCATANCAAGCCTTCCGACGCTCGGTATTACCCAATTTACGCCAAATGCTCCGAATTGAACGCGCCTGTCATTATTACCATGGCTCCGCCTCCGGACGTGCCNGGAGCCATCCTGGAATACGCCGACCCGCGCGACGTGGACAAGGTGGCCCGCGACTTCCCCGAGCTCGTGATCGTCATGAGTCACGGCGGCTATCCCTTCGTTGGAGAAGCGGTGTATGTCTGCCTCCGCAACGCCAACGTATGCATGGATATNTCCGAATACGAACGCGCTCCGATGGTCGATATTTACATTGACGGCATGAAAAAAATGATCGGCGACAAGGTCGTCTTCGCGAGCGCGCATCCGTTCATCGAAGTCTCCGACGCCCTGAAAGCTTATTCCGGCTTCGGTCTTTCCGANGAAACTCTTGAAAAAGTCATGTACGGAAACGCCGCTCGCATCCTTGGCNTGAGCTAATTCGCCTTTGACGACGTTATATTTCATATTTGTGTGGTTTGTGGCCGGTCTGATGACCGGCCTCACCTCATTCGGGAGCAACCTGATCGCCGTCCCGCTTATTTCTCTTGTCTTTGAGGCGCGCGAAAGCATTTTAATTGGTTGNATCGCCGCCACGCTCATTTTTTTCGGACTCGCTATCCTCTATCGACGANCCATTGTCTGGCGCGATACTGTCCTNCTGACTCTCGGAGCCTTCCTCGGGATGCCCGCCGGAGTCTGGTTCCTGAAAAGCGCCGGCGGCAAGACGCTCCTTCTGGCCGCCGGAGGCGCGCTCCTCCTCTTTCTCGGATGGCANTTCCTTTCCCGTTTTCTTCGCAAGACGGAAAAGCCNGCGAGCGCGCTTTTTTCCATTCCCCTGGGACTAGCTTCCGGCGCGCTAATGGGCGCCGTGGGCATGGGCGGCCCTCCCCTTGTCCTTTATGTCTTTATTCGCAAATATGACAAGGAAGAGACAATCTCGACGATTAACGCCGCGAGCGCGGGNATAATGCTCGGAGTCCTCCCTTCGCAATTCCTCTCCGGTCTTTTCCCCCAGAGAATTATCGAACTGGGAGCGCTGGGAGGCGTCGTCGGCGTCCTCGGAATTCTCGCCAGCATCCCNCTNGTCCGCAAGCTCGATTCGCGCGTTTTCCGCCGACTTCTGCTCGCTATGCTCGCGCTTTCGGCGATTATGCTGATCTGGCGCGGATTGTAAAAAATAAAAAAACTGGGGAATTGATAACGACGCGTTTTGNCGGAATTAACGCGAATCNNTTCGCGACGCTCGTAGACTATAATTGGCTTTACACTAGGCGNGGAATTATGCGGAATAGGCAAGCNAAAATNCGAAAGNCGCGCTCGAAGCNAACGATTCGCTCATCACAGAATAGTTTCATTGGCCTGAACGCGTTGAAAAGAAAAATTTATCTCGTTATTGCTTGAGCAAAGCGTAAACGACCCCCAACGCCGCGACGATNACCGCGCCTTGGGACGCGATCATTCCCGCCATCCATTTTAATGTTTCGTGTTTCGAATTCGNTATTTCAACTCGCAATTCTATTTTCGCNGTCTCAATATCCTTGCGCAATTCAGCTTTTGTGGATTCAAGATCCTTGCGCGCTTCTGTTCTTAAAGCTTCAATATCCTTGCTTAATTCCGCTTTTGCGGACTCAAGATCCTTGTGTAATTCTATTCTTAATGCTTCAATGTCCTTTTTGGATTCAACTTTTAGCGCTTCAATATCCTTTTGCGATCCTATTCTTAACGCTTCAATGTCCTTTTGAAGCGCGATTTTTGCGGATTCAATATCCCGTTTGGTCGCGAGTTCGCGCTCCTCGGCGATTCTCTCGAACGCGTCCGCGTTGGCTTGCGCCATTGTTTCGGCTTGCTCTTGCGGGATTCCACCCTGTTGCAGTCGCTTGCTATAAGCGAGAGTATCAAACGCGATGATAGACATAAAACTCCGCCTCTTCTCTTTTGTGGGTAAAAGGAATAGCGTTCATATTCCGAGCTGCTTATTTTTGCCTTCCTATAACAAATCGCGCTTGAAATTGCCCATTAACGGCGAGGCGAATTGTTTATGCATTTGCGCAAGGCAAATCATGCGGCAACGCAAACTGTCCTTCAGGACTGGTCTTAAGCTGGCGAGCCCGCCTGGGGATAATTTCGCGGGCGTCTTCGCATGGCAAAGCCGCCACAGCGCGTTAGGGATTTTCAATCGCGACGAGCTATAATTCATAATTTTTAAGGCGCGAGATTGCACGGGATCAAGCCATCGAAGG
>JAAUYY010000029.1 GCA_014804865.1 Desulfovibrio sp. | reverse complement strand
AATATAGTCGGTCCAGCCCTTGAGGATTACCTGTTTGTTGGGATTGGCCTTGATGAGCGTGGCGGCTTCGTCAAGTATTCCCTGAGCCTTGCTGTCAAGAGCGTAGGAATTGAAGGCGAAATGGACGCCGCGCAGGACGATTACGTCTTCTTCCTTGCAGAATACATCGAGCACGAAACGTTCGACGGCCGCGTCGCTGGTGGCCAGCTCTTCGCCTCTAACGACGACCGTGTCGGGATTCAGGGAAGCGACTTCCTTGATGATGGCTTCGCCCTGGGCGTTGTCGGCCAGAGAAATGATATGGATTACGAGATCGCGCTGGCTGGCGTAAAGCTGGCGAGCTACGTCCGCGAGATTGGCGCCGCGGTTGTTGTCGCCGTCAGTCACGAGAATGATCGCGGAGGGAGACTGCATACTGGAAATAAACGGCTCGTATTCCTGCAGTCCGGTGCCCATGCCGGTCATGCGGCCAAAAATCTGGAAGCCGCTCTTAAGCTTGTCGATACCGGCGCTCATCGCGGAACGATCCCAGGGGCCCTGCTGAATGATAACTCCGTTGGGAGTAATTGTATGCAGGCCGCCGTTGTAATCGAGCGCGGGAATCGCGGAGTTTACGCGCTGCAAGACATTTTTCGCTACGATTACCTTGTCCTGTTTGAGCTGTTGATTTTGCATCATCATCGAGCCGGAATAGTCGACCACAAAATCAAAGCTGTTGATTTTCTTGTTGCAGTTAGTAGGCATGGCGGCCATCGCCGTTACGGCGAAACTAAAGACAAGGGCGACCGCGAGCGCCAGATACCGCAGAGATTTCATAAAGCCTCCCAAAAACGTTAATAAATAAAAAAGCAAAACTCCGCCCTCACGAAAGGGCTCCGCGCCATTCCGCAACCCATCTCCAGCATATAACGCGGACTTTTTTTCAATACCTATCTTTGAAAAAAATCGCAAGACATATCAACGAGCTTTTATCAAAATTTAATAAAAATTTTTGAAATTTAACGTTATAAATATTTCAATGTTTATTATATTTTGTCCAACTCAAACTCCGTCGCAGCTCTCGATAATATCCGCGCTCCCCTTCGCCAAATTATATCGAGTCCTTCGCGTGGACATTCCCGCCCCTTTTTGATTAAATGTCGCGGGATATATAGGAGCGTCAAATCGTCGTAATATCGAGTCGCGCGCAGCGAAGTAAATTCGCGTCGCGGCGATTTCGCCGACGCGCTCGCGGCGCGAGCGGCCATAGAGCGTTGGAAACTTCGTCTCGCGCTCCCCGATAAACCCTGGGCGCTTTAAATACCGCGAATATTGTCATTAGCCGCCCGCTATAAAAATTAATGTCGAACGTTCAATTTTATAAATTTAGTCCGGCCGGAAACGACACGCTCTTTCTCGTCGCCGACTTGCGCGGGAAAATTTCGCCCTTATGCAAGGCCGCGCTTTCCGTCGTCGGATCCGAGCAGGCCGCGGTAGTCGATCTCGATAAGAGAGTAGTTCGCATGGCGGGGGACGAGTTTTGCGTAAACGCCGCCCGAGCCTTCGCGGCGCTCCTCGATTATGTCGGCGAGGCGCCTGAAGAGGACCGCGACGACGCGAAAATCTACTCCGCGTCCATGTCGGGCTACGACGGTCCGCTCGCGCTCTCGGTTCGAGGCGCGGTTCCGGACTGGGTAGCCTCCGTAGCCTTCCGCCCGCGAGCCGCCATAATCGAGCGCGGGGAAGGAAGCCTCGCCGATCTCCCCGGCATAAGCCATTTTCTGATTGAAACTCGCGAATTTCCCGCCCAGGCGCGGGCGCGCGAGCAAGCCTTCGCTATCGCCGACGAACTGAAATTCGCGTCGCGTCCCGCGTGGGGCGTCTCGTGGCTTCGCGAGAAAGACGGTCTTTGCGAAATTATGCCTTTTGTCGTCTGCCCGGGGGCGGGCACCCAAGTATTTGAGACATCCTGCGGCTCGGCCTCCCTCGCGCTGGCGCTGACCCTAAAGCACGAAAAAACTCGCGTCCTCCAGCCCTCGGGCGATATTCTTGACGTAACTCTCTCCGACGACGGAATGGCGATCGTGGAGGGGCCCGTCGCGCTCAAGGCGACCGGCTTAGCCTATCTCTGATCAACTATGGCCGCTCTTCGCGAAGGCGTCTCCACAGGAACATGCGCCGCGGCAGCGGCGATGGCCGCGGTTGAACTGGCCGCCTTCGGCGACCTCCCCCCGCTG
Source organism: Desulfovibrio sp. (assembly GCA_014804865.1). Next base: position 9,234 of record JAAUYY010000029.1, on the reverse strand, counting down.
GCTCTGGCGCCGCTTCCGCCTTTCAAGGCTGGCAAACCCGCGTCCTTTCTTCCTGTCCCTATCGATTCCGGAGCTTTGCGACCCGCCGCCGCGAATACGCCTCCCGGCCTGGACTATCCCCTCGCGCGGGCTAACGTCGTAAAGGACGGCGGCGACGACCCGGACGCGACTCACGGAGCCGCGATCAGCGCGACCTTACAACAGGTTCTTGATCCCTCGCTCGCGAAACCCAACGCCGGGCGCCGCGGCGACCTTTTTCTTTACGGCGGCGAAGGAGTCGGCGTAGCGACGCGCTCCGGACTGCCGATCGCCGTCGGCGAAGCGGCGATCAACCCCGTCCCTCGCGAGCAAATCCATTTCGCTGTCAACTCTCTCCGCGACGCGCTGGCCCGACTCCCGTCGCCTCTCGCTGTCATAATCTCCGTTCCGGACGGAGAGGAAAGGGCTCGAGACACGCTCAACTCGCGACTGGGCATTCTAGGCGGCGTATCCATCCTTGGAACGCACGGAATAGTGCGTCCCTTTAGCGCCGAAGCCTGGACTGAAACTGTAAAACGTTGCCTCGATGTGGCCGATCCGCGTCTCCCCATAATCTTTTCGACAGGCCGACGCTCGGAAAAGGCGCTCATGAATATTTATCCCGAACTTCCCCAATCGTCCTTTGTCCAGGCTGGAGATCTGGTCGCCTTCTCCCTGGCCGAAGCCGCGAAAAGACACGCTGGCATGATCGCGTGGGGGGCTTTTTTTGGCAAGCTCCTGAAGCTGGCCCAGGGCCTCCCCGACACGCGGGCCAGTCGCGGCGCCCTCGATCTCGNTTGGCTGGCGCGTCTGCACNAAAGCCGCGAGCCGCGAATAGCTCGCGAAATAGCCGCCTCGACGACGGCCAGAAGCGCGCTCGAATTTCTCCTCTCGTCGCCCCGAGGCCGCGAAACGATTAAAGAAGTCCTGCGTCTGGCCAAACTCCAAGCCGGCAAATGGGCCGGGCGCGAAGTCCTCGTTCATCTTTTCCATGAAAACGGCGAGGAGCTGGCCAGACTATGACGAATTTCGAAAAACCGATCCTTGTTTTGGGAAAAGGTTGCGATCAGTCTCTTATCTCGCTCGCCGACGAGCGCGAGGAGTATTTCGAGCGCGCGGATCTCATTCTCGCGCCCTCGCGCTGGCTGNCCGACGCTCCCCAAAAATACGCGCCAAAGNTCCNCCGCCTCGACGCCAATCCCGATAGTCTGCTCGATACTCTCGACCGCGCCGTCGCCCTGGGNCATAAAATTCTGATTCTCGCNAACGGCGATCCAATGTTTTACGGGATAGGCTCCACGCTCGCGAAANTTTTGCCNGACGAGCTCTTCTCGATAATATCCGCTCCCGGANNCCTGCAAACNCTCGCCGCGCGACTCAAACTTCCGACCGCTCATTTCGCGTCGGTTTCGTTGCACGGTCGCTCGGATTTGCGTCCGCTCGCGGACGCCGCGAACGCGAATANNCCAGTCTGCGCNCTGACCGGCCCGGACTTTGGCCCCGATCTNGTCGCTCGCTATCTGCTTGATCGCGGCGCGACGAATTACGACTGCGTCGTCGGCGAAAACCTTGGCGAGNCCGCGGAAAAAATTTCGCGGATGGATCTCGCCGCCTGCGGCGATTCCCTTTTCGCGGCCAATTCGACGCTTTTTCTCCTGCCGCGCGAAATGGAGCGCGCNCGGGAGAGTCTCTGGCTCGGCGCCTGTCGCTCGAAACCGGCGGCGGCGGGAGCGGCCCTCGAAGCCCTCGCGCTCGAGCGCGGTCAAATCCTCTGGGACATAGGAGCCGGCTCCGGCGCGATCGCCATCATGGCCTCGAAAATCGCGGGAGAAGTTTTCGCCCTGGAAAAACAACCCGAGCGCGCCNTGGANATACAGCTNAATCGAGCCAGGGAGAGAGCGACGAATGTCAACGTCGTCCTCGGAGAAGCCCCATTGGCCGCCCGCGCTTTGCCNACCCCGCGAAGCGTGTTTATCGGCGGCGGCTTGTCGTCGGACGCCGGGGACGCNATTCTCTCTTTCTGTCTCGATGTCCTTCCGGCCGGAGGNCGTCTGGTCGCGACTTGCGTCCTGCTCGAAACCCTTGGCAAAATATCGACTTTCGCCAAGGCGAAGGGGTTGATCCTGAACGCGCGCCAGATTTTCTCTTCCNTCCTTGCCCCTCTGGGCGGCGGATCGCGATTCAAGCCGGAAAACGCGGCCTATATAGCTACAATTGAAAAAAAATGAAGAAAGAGCCAGGATTGACGAGTTTTGTAGGCGCCGGCCCCGGCGACCCGGATCTGTTGACTGTCAAGGCCGCGAGAGCGATCTCCCAAGCCCGGCTTGTAATTTACCCGGGTTCATTGATNCCCAGANCTTTTCTGGGCGAAGTNCGACAGGACGCGATAATTCGCGATTCTTCGTCCATGACTCTGGAGGAGACGCATGAGCTTATAAGGGAGATCGCCCTTTCGGGGGAGCCTGTAGCGAGGCTTTGCGCCGGCGATCCTTCGCTGTACAGCGCCGCGCGCGAACAGATCGCCCTNCTCGAGCGCGACAAGTTGCCCTGGGAGATCATTCCCGGGGTTACCGCGGCTTGCGCCGCCGCGGCCGCCGCGGGAATCGGCTTCACTGTCCCCGANCTCTCCCAAACTCTGATNATTACCCGTCTCGCGGGAAGAACNCCGATGCCCGAGGGGGAATCCCTGTCCGCCCTGCTCGCCCCNTATCGTTCCGTCGCCGTGTATCTATCCGGAGCGAAAGCCAGCGAACTGCGCGAAGAGCTGACGAAGCNGCTNCCCGGCGACGCNCCCGTGCTTTGCGCGCATAGAGTCGGCCACANAGACTCNAAGCTTGTCTGGACAACNGCGGACGAAGTGGCCAGNTGCGTGGCGGAGAATGGCCTCGAGGATCAGACAGTGTTTCTCATTCTCCCTTGGCGCGACAAAAAAGGCGCCNTGTCGCGCCTTTATAGCAAAGATTTCGAGCATGGTNACCGCAAGNGNTNAATCGCGCNTTTAATTTGGTCGATCCGCGCGTTTTCTCGCGAATCCGGTCGACGCCANTCTCTTATTTTATAGGCTGGGCCGGNCCGCCCGCGCGCAGGAGAGAGCCCATATGCTTTCGCACGAGTCCGAGCTCTTCNTGGGCNACAGGCGGCATATCGGCCGGACGCGTGCCATTTAAGTCGTTTCCCTCTTCGACNATGACGACTCCGGCNGCCATCCGTCCCATGATGCAGAAAAAGCGGGATGGATCAAATTCATGTTCTCTGACCCACTTCGCGGCGTTTCCGGAATAGAGAAAATCTGGTTTGCCCCGGGCGTTNAGCATGGGATGNGCGTTTTCTCCGTTTTGCCTCGCCCAGGCGCGAAAGCTGGGCAATATGGCGACAAAGGCGGCGATTTCTTTCTCTGTAACCGGAGGCTGATTGTCGTAAACGGTCTTGTCCCCGTTTTCCTTTTTCAGGTTTTGGCTCTTTTTTGCCTTCGGCTTGTCCGCGCCGCGCTGACGCGCGATTTCCTTCGGGGAATCGATGCGAACCCATCCCGCTTCCCTGGCTCCGGAAGAGTCCCAGGGCCAGAGCGGAGAGACAATCAGACTCAAGTATATTAAATATATTAAATGTCTCGCCTTCATTTGCATCTCGATCGCGCGAGGCTATTATTTAATACTTAACCGCGCTGAATTTCGACAGTTTCCCAATATCGTGGAACGACTCGAGGTAACGGATCGTTCCGGTTTTNCCTCTTATAACCATCGAATGCGTAATGGAATGCTGACCGCTGTATTTGACGCCGCCCAGGAAAGATCCGCCAGAAATGCCCGTGGCCGCGAAGAAACAGTCGTCGCTCCTTACCAGATCGTCCGCGGCGAGGATCTGTCGCAAGTCGATCCCCGCCTCCATTATGGCTTCCTTCTCGGCGTAAGATTGCGGATCCAGACGCGCGAAAATCTGTCCGCCCACGCTCTTTACCGCGCAAGCTGAAATGACGCCTTCCGGCGTGCCGCCGGTGCCCATCATGACATCGACTTCGGATCTGGGATCGACGACCATCAGCGAGCCGGCCACGTCNCCGTCGGTATGCAACTGAATGCGCGCGCCCACCTCTCTTATCTCTTCGATAAGCTGTTTATGTCTCGGCTTGTCGAGCACGAACACGACCAGATCCTTTACGTTTTTCCCCAATGTTCTCGCGATGTTTTCCAGATTCGCCTTTACCGGAGCGTCCAGATCCACCGCGTCTCTGGCGACTGCCGGAACNACGAGCTTCTGCATATAATAGCTGGGGCCCGGATTAAACATGGTTCCTTCCGGCGAGACGGCTACGACCGATATGGCGTTAGGCCTGCCGTAAGCGAGAAGATTTGTGCCTTCGACTGGATCGACGGCCACGTCGAGCCCGGGGCCGTCCCCCCTGCCCAGCTTTTCGCCATTGTAAAGCATCGGGGCGTGATCCTTTTCTCCCTCGCCGATGATCACCGTGCCGTTGATATGCAGTCCTCCGAAGCCTATCCGCATGGCGTCGACCGCGGCTCCGTCGCCGGCTTCCTTATTTCCGCGTCCCAGCCAGCGAGCCGAGGCGAGGGCGGCCGCCTCCGTTACCCGCGCGAGATCAAGGGCAAGATTTCTTTCCGGAGCTTCCGACATGAGCTTTCTCCCGGTAGGACGACCCGTCGCGGGCCGATACCAATTAAAATTAAACGGATCCGAAAATTCAAACGGACGCCAGTCGCGAAGCAGTCGCCGACGTCNGCCAGGGTTTATCGCGCCCGCTTATAATCCGACTCTAGCGCAGCTCGCCCGCGCCTTCAATAGACAGGCGACTGAAATAAAAAATTTAGACATTTTTTAAAACTCTATTTGTTGTCGGTTATTGATTTGACGCCGAAACCGCGCGCGACCGAACCTTTTCGCGCCGGCGTCAGCAAATCGAAAATTTTGTCGGTCGCGCGCTTCATTCGAGAGGACGCGAAAGTTAAGAGCTAAAAAAGGCGCGTCCNGAGAACGCGCCTTTATAAAATAAACAATCGATCGAAAGATTGCTAATCTTCTTTGACGTCCTTTTTTAGCCACGACATCATCTTGCGCAATTCGCGGCCAGTCTTTTCGATCTGATGCTCGGATTCCTTCTGGCGAGTCGTGAGGAATCTCGGATAATTCGCGCGCGCTTCCTGAATGAAATCGCTGGCAAATTTTCCGTTCTGAATTTCAGCGAGAACGGCTTTCATCTCTTTTTTCACGGCGTCGTTGATCAGGCGCGGGCCGGTAACATAGTCGCCGTACTCGGCCGTGTTGCTTATCGAGTAACGCATCCTGGAAAGGCCGCCTTCGTAAAGCAAATCGACGATGAGCTTCATTTCATGGAGGCACTCGAAGAAGGCCATTTCAGGCTGGTAACCGGCTTCGACGAGAGTTTCGAACCCCGCCTTGATTAGAGCCGTAATGCCGCCGCAAAGCACGGCCTGTTCTCCGAAGAGATCCGTTTCTGTCTCTTCGCGGAAAGTTGTCTCGATTACGCCGGATCTGGAGCCGCCGATGCCCTTGGCNTAGGCCAAAGCGGTTTTCAGGCCGGNGCCGGACGCGTCCTGCTCCACGGCCACGAGGCAGGGCACCCCGCCGCCTTCGGTATATGTGCGACGCACAAGATGGCCAGGGCCTTTGGGCGCGACCATGAGCACGTCGACGTCCTTCGGGGGCTTAATCTGATGGAAATTGATATTGAAGCCGTGCGCGAACATCANCGCCTTGCCTTTGGTCAAATGCGGCTTGATGTCCTTCTCGAAGACTTCCCGCTGAATCTCGTCGGGCAAGAGCATCATGATAATATCCGCGTCTTTCGCGGCTTCGGAGGCCGAAACGGGGTTAAAACCGTGCTGTTTGGCGAGCTCGTAATTTTCCCCTCCCGGGCGTTGCGCGACTATCACGTCGACGCCGGAATCGCGCAAATTCTGAGCGTGCGCGTGCCCCTGGCTCCCGTACCCGATGATCGCGACCTTCTTGCCTTTCAACGCGTCAAGATCCGCGTCCTTGTCATAATAAACTTTCATATTTTTCAACTCCCTATCGCGTAGATATAANCGGGCATTATTCGCCTATCGNGAAGAATTGTCAAATTCGAAATTTTAAAAGACTCATTAAACTTTACCGCGAGTAATCGACGCTAAAATTCTTGCGCGCCCGAGCGAAGCGCATGGCGTTGATTGCGCCAAATGCCGACGAAAGGAAGCTAAAAACACAANCAATTTAAATTTTTCGCGATCGCGCTGTCGATTAGACGCGCTAAAATAAAATTGGCGCGTTAATTTTTCCCGCGCCAAATTCGACTCCGCCCTAGGTCTGAGCTTTNCCCTCTTCGTCTCGGCCCGGGGATCTTGACGCGAGACGCCGCAATTTCTTCGCCAACTTTTCAATGTCCACCGGTTTGGTTAGAAANTCGTCCATGCCGCTTTCCAGCGCCCTGTTTTTATCGTCCTGAAAGGCGTTGGCCGTGCACGCCAGAATGGGAACGNTCTTCGCGTCGGATCTATNCATGGAGCGAATCTTCCTCGCCGCGTCGCAACCGTCCATTATGGGCATCTCCATATCCATGATAATGGCCGAGATCTCTCCCGGGGCGGATTTGGCGAACATTTCGACGGCTTCCTGGCCGTTCGTCGCGAGAGTCGTCTCAAAGCCCGCGTCCTTCAGGGCGTCCATGAGAAATTCCGCGTTAAATTCCGCGTCCTCCACNAGCAAAGCTCGCTTGCGCGTCGGCGTTTCTTCCCCGANAATCTCTTCCTCCGCGCTCGGCTCTTCTTCGCCCGAAGCCGGTATCTCGCCCGGAAGCGTTATGGTAACGACGCTCCCTTTGCCTTCCGCGCTCTCGATCCGCACGTCTCCGCCCATGGCCTGNGCCAGCTCGCGGCTGATCGGCAAGCCCATTCCGACGCCCTTGAGCGACGCGGTCGAACGCGAGTCCCCGTCTATCGGATTAAAGATCTTCTCCAGCGANTCCTTCGAAATGCCCGAGCCAGTGTCCGAACATCGCCAGACNGTCATNACCCGNNCGTCGTCGAGTTTCTTTTGCGAGACATTGAGCGTGATTATCCCGCCTTCGTTTGAGAACTTTATGGCGTTATCGAGGATATTGGTCAATATTCTCCTCGCCCGCTCCTCGTCGCCTATAATTTTCGGCCAGCGCAATTTCTGATGAAGAATTATTCTAATGTCNCGACTTTCGGCGCTCGCGCCNTGCATAAAAACCAGATCGCCGGTCATTTTCGCGACGGAATATTTCTCTCGCGAAATTTCCAGGCCAATCGCCCGCAAACGGGACATATCGAGCACNTCGCTCAACATGGAGAGGAGATATTCGGCCAGGGATCGGGATTTNGCCAGCCAGCCCTTNATCTTTGGCAACTTTTCCGGATTGTCTATATTCTTGGCTATCAAATAATTAAGCCCCAGCACTCCATTTAGGGGCGTCCTTATCTCATGACTCATATAGGATAAGAAGTCCGTCCGAGTCCGGGCGGCTTCGCGGGCGGCCCGCGCCTTATTCCTCGCGGTCATCCCGTAAATCANNGTAGCCAGCGTCAAGAGAATCGCCAGCGCGGGCAATGTCGCGCTCAAAATAAAAAACATTCCGCCGCTTCTTTCCAGATAGGCGTTATCGACGGACATCAGAAAATACCAGTTCGATGGAACGCCCTTCAGACTAAACGGCGCGAGATATACCAAATTCTCCCGTTCGTTATCCTCCATATAAAAATGAAAGGATTCCGAGTCGCGCATTTTTATCTGTATTTCCCGCTTGGTGAACTCCGCGGACGCGTTCGCCAGCCACGAAAAGAAATTGCCCTCGCCTCTTCGCNCNGGGCCGCCGACGATAAACGCTCCTGATTCGTCAATTATCGAGCTAAATCCGTTCGCTTCCCCGTCTCGCGCAAAGCTGTAGATGATCAGATAGTCGCGCAACTCCCGCGTGTCCGCCAAACCGGCGATAGCGTCGAACTTCGTTTGAGCGNCCTCAAAGTTGTCCATCCTGAGAGCGAAAGCCAGCGCGTCNCCGGAAATTCCGTCTCCTTCCCNGGCNTCNCCCAGCCTGAAAACCAGCGAGTCGCTCTCCTTGAATCCCGCGAAATCCGCGCGAACAAACCCGGGATTCGCTTCCCCGTCNCCAAAGACGCCGCCGTCTTCCTCGATCAGAAAAAGTCCGTTAAAGCGCGTCGTTTCAATCTCGAGCTTTATNCCNTCGCGCAATTTGGCGAGCGTGTCGAAATGTCTCGCGGCNAGCCTTCGCCTTATCCCCTCGAGGTTGCNCAGATAGAAATCGATAAAAGCCTTGATCNTNGCCCTGTCATGCCGCGCGGTCTCTTCGATAGTNTTGAGAGCGTTCTTGTCAATTTCCGCGCGCAAAGCCCAGACGTAAAAAAATGTCAGTATAGTCGCGACGAAGACGAAGATCGCCGCCTGTTTTATATAAAATCGACGATTGGACATTGGGCGATCCGTCATTCGCTTGCTCTCATATCCGGCAAATCCTTAAGCCTCGATCGGATAAAATCGACGCACTCCTCTGGCCTCAAGGCGTCCGCGTCGCAGACTAGCGTCGCCGCGTTTTCGTATAAAGGCTCCCTTTGGCGGAAAAGATCCGCGGCCGTTTCGCCCGGGTTCAAAGTTATGCCCCTTTGAGGATTGGCGGCTATCCTCTGGAGCGCGGTGTCCAGCGACACCTTCAGATAGACAACTGGCCCAAGGCTCGCCAGATGGGCCATAGCCTCGTCCGAATATACGGCGCTCCCGCCCGTCGAAATTACCGTAAACGAAGCTGAGAGATCGCAAATCATCTTCGCCTCGATCCCCACAAACTCTTCCTTGCTCATGGCGTCGGCCATTCTTTGCAAAGGACAGGCGTACAGGGCCTCGAGCAAATTGTCCGTATCCAGAAACGCCCAGCCTTTTTTTTCGGCCAGCAGAGATCCGACGGTCGTTTTTCCGGCTCCCGCCATGCCGATGACGCTTACGCAAGGCCCCTTTCGCGGCCCCGAGGCTCGCGTTTCCCGAGAATTTTTCATAAGACGCGAATTATTAACGCTCTGTTAAATTTTATTTTTTAGCGACTATTTGATTTTATGCCAAAACTCCGCCTGGAAACCGGCTGTTTCCCTGGCCGCGGCAAAAAATCGGTTAGTCTCTGTTATATTTAATATAAAGATATTTTTTAAATTTACAAAAAAGGCCGGCAAAACC
>JAAUYY010000028.1 GCA_014804865.1 Desulfovibrio sp. | reverse complement strand
GAAGCAAGACAAGCGAGGATTCGTTCGACGCGTAAAAAATCCTGCTGATCGGGGTCGCGACCTTGTGATAAGCCAAATTCCAGACGGGGGCGCAACATACGGGATCAGCCTGATCCGTGGTCAGAGCCAAATTTTTCCAGAATGACAACAGAGAGGGCGCGAATCGCGTACCGCTCGTCTCGGGAGTGATAAAAGGCATGAGTATATGAAATTATACCGGCTTTATCGAGGCTCTGGCAATTCGCCGCGCCCAATTTTTCTAGCAATTTCGCCTGAACTTATCTCATAGCGGCCAGGCGACCAGCCCCTTTCGCAGTTTCCGCGACGCCTTCATTTACAAAATCGGCGCGCCGACCGCCTTGAGACAAAACGTCGAAGCGACCGATCCTATCGCTCATGAGCGGCCTGACGCTTCGGGCAAGACTCGGTCGCGTCGAGCGTCTGTCGTCTATTTATTTGAAAAATATTTAAGATAGTCTCCGTAACCTTCCTTCTTCATGTCCGAAAGAGGAACGAAACGAAGCGACGCGCTATTTATGCAATAACGGAGCGAGCCGTTTGGCCCGTCATTAAACACATGGCCAAGATGAGAGTCGGATTTATCCGCGCGAACTTCAGTCCTGATCATTCCATGGCTTTGATCGAGTTTTTCGCGAACCGCGGAATCCGCCACAGGGGCTGTGAAGCTTGGCCAGCCGCAAGAGGAAATAAATTTTTTTGTCGAAAGAAAGAGCGGCTCTCCATTAATGATATCCACATATATTCCCGGCTCGTCCGTATCCCAATATTTTCCGGTAAATGGAGGCTCCGTGCCGTTTTGCTGGGTAACATGATATTCCATGGGCGAGAGTCGGCTTTTTAGATCGTCCCCATTCGCGGGAAGATCCTTTAAACTATCGAAACTTATGTGGCAATATCCCCCGGGATTTTTCTTCAGGTAATCCTGATGCTCTACTTCGGCGTCGTAAAAATTTTCTACGGGCAGGAGCTCGACGGCGAGCGGGCGACCGTATTCGCGAGTCTTTTCCGCGAAAAGGCGTTCCAGCTCCGGTCTTTGCGCCGCGTCCGAGTAATATACGCCTGTTCTATATTGCGAGCCTACGTCGTTGCCTTGTCTGTTTACNGAAAAAGGGTCGATGATTTTAAAATATTGCCGGACAAGCGTAGCCAAACTGACGCGAGAAGGATNATAAACGACTCGGACTGTCTCGNCCGCTCCCGTTTGTCCTCCGCAGACTTGACGATANGAAGGATTGGGGACGCGGCTTCGAGCGTAGCCCGCGGTCGAGGAAACTACGCCGGGGATACGGGAAAAGTATTCCTGAACGCCCCAGAAGCAACCGCCGGCCAGATAAATTTCATTTGTCATGACTCCCTCCTCCGGACTGAAATTTCTCGCGCGAAGCTGATCGGGCGCGAAAGCGATAATTTGGGAAAGTAAAAAGACAGTAAAAATAAAAAATCGGGAAAAGGCGGAGTAGAACATAAATATCCTTTTAATGTCTTTCTCAATCTTGTCAAAGTCTGGAAAATGCGTTATGCCGAAAATATCCGCGGCGAGTCGCAAGGAAAAGCGATTTCCTCTCCAGCGCGTCCTTTTTAGCGACGCGACGCGCTGTGGCGATTCGATGAGCGGACAAATTTGCGCTTTAGCTTTAGATTGTCCGCGGAGCCTGGCCGAAGGCGCCTGGACTACTAACACACCTAGCGGAGGAATGGCAATGGCAAAATTTAAAACTCCACTTCTGGACGAGCTGGAAACCGGCCCGTGGCCAAGCTTCGTCGCGGACATTAAACAGGAAGCGGAACATCGCGCCGCTAATCCCGATCATTTGGATTACCAGATTCCGGTCGATACTCTGGATGATCTTTTGGGGCAGGTNGAGCTTTCCTATAAGGAAAAGGAAACGCACTGGAAACACGGCGGCATCGTCGGNGTATTCGGTTACGGCGGCGGCGTTATAGGACGTTATAGCGACCAGCCCGAAATGTTCCCTGGCGTGGCCGCTTTCCATACCATGCGCGTGGCGCAACCCGCCGGAAAATACTACGACACCAAATTCCTTCGCAAACTCTGCGACATTTGGGATCTTCGCGGCTCCGGGCTGACCAATATGCACGGATCGACCGGCGACATCGTTTTGCTGGGCACGCAGACGCCCCAGCTGGAAGAGATTTTCTGGGAATTAACGCACGANCTCAAAAACGATCTGGGCGGNTCCGGCTCCAACTTGCGCACCCCCGCCGCCTGTCTTGGCCAGTCNCGTTGCGAATACGCCTGCTATAACACGCAGGATATGTGCTACAATCTGACGGAAGAGTATCAGGACGAATTGCATCGCCCCGCTTTCCCGTACAAATTTAAATTCAAATTCGACGGTTGNCCAAACTGNTGCGTCTGTTCCATGGCGCGTTCCGACTTCGCGGTAATTGGAACCTGGAAAGACGATATCCAGGTGGACAACGAAAAGGTCAAAGCCTACGTCGGCGGGGAGTTCAAGCCTAACGCCGGTTCGCACGCCGGTCGCGACTGGGGCCCCTTCGATATTCAGAAAGAAGTTATCGAGCGTTGCCCGTCCCAATGCATGAAATGGGACGGAAGCAAGCTTACCATCGATAACGCCAACTGCGTCCGCTGTATGCATTGCATTGACACAATGCCCCGCGCTCTGCGCATAGGCAATGAGAGAGGCGCCACCATCCTGGTCGGCGCGAANGCTCCCGTCGTCGATGGCGCGCAGCTTGGCTCCGTGCTGGTGCCCTTCATCTCCACAGAAGAGCCTTATGACGAGATCAAGGAATTGATCAACAAGATCTGGGACTGGTGGATGGAGGAAGGCAAGAACCGCGAGCGTCTTGGCGAAACAATGAAGCGTCTGTCCTTCCAGAAATTGCTGGAGGCCACAGAAGTGCCGGCGCAACCGTGCCAGGTCAAGCATCCGCGCACCAATCCGTTCATCTTCTTCAAGGAAGACGAAGTGCCCGGNGGCTGGAACCGCAATCTCGCGGATTATCGCCAACGTCATCAGCGCTAGACGCAAAGGGGAAATTGAAATGGCTTTTATTTCGACAGGATATGATCCCAAAAAACCCATGGAAGGCCGTATCTCCGATATCGGTCCCCATAAATACAATCAGTATTTTCCGCCGGTCATAGCCGAGAACTTTGGCAAATGGCAGTATCACGAGATCCTCGAGCCCGGCGTCATCATGCACGTCGCCGAGAGCGGAGACAAGGTTTACACCGTTCGCGCCGGCGGCAGCCGCACGATGTCCATTACGCACATTCGCGAGATCTGCGATATCGCCGACAAGTATTGCGACGGTTTCGTGCGTTGGACTACGCGAAACAATATCGAGTTCATGTGCAAAGACGAGGAGACAATGAAGAAATTGCGCGACGATCTCAACTCGCGCGAGTTTCCCGGCGGCTCCAAGAAGTTCCCCGTCGGCGGCACGGGAGCCTGCGTCTGCAACATGATTCATACGCAGGGATGGATCCATTGCCACACTCCCGCCACAGACGCTTCCGGCCCGGTAAAAGCGGTCATGGACGTAGTGTTCAAGGAATTCTCCGAAATGAATATGCCCGCGCCGGTTCGTCTCGCTCTGGCTTGNTGCATTAATATGTGCGGCGCCGTGCATTGCTCCGATATCGGTCTCGTGGGCATTCATCGCAAACCGCCGATGATCGATCACGAGTGGGCCGATCAGCTCTGCGAGATTCCTCTCGCCGTCGCCGCCTGTCCCACGGCCGCCGTGCGTCCCACCAAGGTGGAATATGACGGCAAGAAGGTAAATTCGATCGCCATCAAGGACGATCGTTGTATGTACTGCGGCAATTGCTACACGATGTGCCCCGCTTTGCCTATCGCGGACGGCGAAACGGACGGCATCGCCATCATGATCGGCGGCAAGGTATCAAACCGCATTACCTGGCCCGAATTTTCAAAGGTTGTCGTCGCGTACATTCCCAACGAGCCTCCCCGCTGGCCAACTCTGACCAAGACCGTAAAGCATATCATTGACGTTTACGCCAAGAACGCGCGCAAATACGAACGCGTGGGCGATTGGGCGAATCGCATCGGATGGGAAGAGTTCTTCAAGCTCACAGGNCTGNNNTTNANCGANCATCTNATNGACGATTTCCGCGAATCNGCCTATTACAGCTGGCGGCAGACGACTCAATTCAAATTCTAGGATAGAGCAAAGGGGGGACGGAAGCGCGAATATTCCGTCTCCCCTGCAGGCAAGGATTTTTAACAATATATCCGGAGGAAAAGCGCATGGCGGGAACATGCACAGATGAAGAAAAAGAAAAAGTGGTAGAGTTCCTAAATGGAAAATCCGCTGTGAAGTCCAAATTTTATTTCCAGGATTTCCTGCCCATTTTCCCCGACAAGAAACCCCGCGAAGTGAAAAAAGTCCTGACGGCGCTTATCGATTGCGGCGTTCTGGAATACTGGTCTTCCGGATCAACGACCATGTACGGNCTCAAAGGCGCGGGCAAGCAATCCGCCGCCGANGGCGAAATGTAAATTACTAAACCGCATATAAAGAAAAGGGCGTTTTCGCTTCTCCAGAAGAAGTCGAAAACGTCCTTTNGCTTTTAAAATGAGGAAAATTTTTAATTCTCNAGAGACGCGTCGGAAGCGCAAAAAATGATCAGTCGACCATCAAGCTCTATGTTGCCNTTGGCGTTATGGAATAAAAAAGAGGGAGAGGCGAGATTGATACGGAAAATATCCGATGGGAGTAATTTTTCGGCCGCTCCGTAAGGAACAAAGGCTATATGCGCGGTTCGCGTCAGAAGNCTCCTGCCAAGGNTGGTCGCGAATTCGCCGTTCTTTTCAGTTGAAGGGGCGATAATAGGACCCAGGGAGGTTGGCAACACAAGACAATTGAATTGACTTCCGCTTGCCATGAGGCTCTTTAAGCTGGCCTCCTTTAAAATAGTTTCAGGATCGCCCACCACATAGCGTCCAGGATTTAAAAGAAACATTTTTATAGACTCGAGTTAATTATCGCAAAANCGCCCGCTNTNAAGGGGTTAAAATGACGCCTCAATCGCCAACTCATCGAAATTATTATATCAAATCTCGCGCTATGAGGAAATATGGCGGTCGCGAAGCGAAAACGCCCGCTAGCGGGAGCGAAGCGCGGGTCTAATTCCGTCTTGCCAGGCGCATTTCGAAGCGACCNTACTCGGACGACTCGAAAACGTTCATTGAAAGGTAGCGATCGCCGCTGTCCGGCAGGATAATCGCTATAGAAGCGCCCGGGTTTTCTCTNCCGATTTGAACCGCCGCCCAGACCGCCGCGCCGGACGATACGCCGCAAAACACGCCCTCGAGCNCGGCTAAATCGCGCGCCATTGCGATCGCGTCGTCGTCAGCGACGGTAAGAACGCGGTCAATTATGGCAAGGTCGAGGTTTTGAGGCACGAATCCCGCGCCNATTCCCTGTATTTTATGGGCGCCTGGTTTTCCGCCGGAAATTACCGGCGAGGAGGCGGGCTCTACGGCGATAATTTTTATCGCCGGATTTTTTTCCTTCAGGAATCGTCCCGCNCCCGAAAGCGTTCCGCCTGTGCCGACTCCGGCNATTAGAAAATCGATCCCGCCGCCGCTGTCTCGCCATAACTCTGGGCCCGTGCCGCGATAATGCGCGTCGGGATTAGCCGGATTGACAAATTGTCCNGNNATAACGCTCCCGGGAATGGAGTCNCGCAATTCTTCGGCTTTGGCTATGGCGCCCTTCATGCCTTCGGCGCCAGGGGTGAGAACAATTTGGGCGCCNTAGGCGGCGATTTGNAGNCGCCGCTCGCGACTCATTGTCTCGGGCATTACGGCGATTAANTTGTAGCCTCTCGCGGCCGCGACGCACGCGAGTCCNATGCCAGTATTTCCCGANGTAGGCTCGATAATCGCGNCNCCGCGCTTTAAAATNCCGTCTTTTTCGGCTTGATCAAGGATATTTCTCGCGACGCGATCCTTTACGGAGCCCGCGGGGTTCATAAATTCCAGTTTGGCCAGCAACCGCGCGGCTAACCCTTCCCGCTTTTCCAGTTTGGAAAGCTCCAGGNGAGGCGTTCCGCCAATCAGCTCGTCTATCGACGAGTAAACGCGTTCATCCATCTTTTCGGGTCGCCTCCAGAGCTTGGGACAGATCGGCGAGAATATCGTCAATATGCTCCGTTCCTATAGANANGCGGATGGTGTTTGGTCGTATGCCCTGTTCGCGCAGTTCTTCATCGTTTAATTGAGAATGGGTTGTGCTNGCGGGATGTATNACGAGGCTTTTGACATCGGCCACATTGGCCAGAAGAGAAAAAAGTTCGAGACTGTCCACAAATTTTTTCGCGGCCTCTTTTCCCCCAGCGATGTCAAATGTGAAGATTGAGCCCGCGCCGCGCGGGAACAGGCGGCGATAAAGCGCGTTGTTCGGATGCTCTGGGAGCGAGGGGTGGGCGACGCTTTCNACAAGGGGATGCTTATTAAGGAACTCGACTGTTTTTAAAGCGTTTTCGACGTGTCGCTCTACGCGCAACGAAAGCGTTTCCACGCCGAGGAGAAGGATGAAGGCGTTGAAAGGGGAAATGCAGGCGCCCATATCCCGCAAAAGAATAGCTCGGATCCATGTCGCTATCGGCGCGGGCATATCGGCGAAGGCGAGTCCATGATAGCTGGGATTTGGCGCGCATAATTCTGGGAAACGCCCGGACGCTTTCCAGTCGAAGCCATCGCCTTCGACAAGAACGCCGCCCAGACTCGTGCCGTGTCCGCCCAAAAATTTGGTGGCGGAATGGACGACTATATCCGCGCCATGCTCGAGCGGACGAAGGAGGTATGGNGTGGCGAANGTGTTGTCNACAATGACTGGAATACCTNGGGNATGGGCGAGTTCGGCGAGTTTTTCGATATCCGGAATNTCGCTATTTGGATTNCCCAGAGTTTCAAGAAANAAGGCCTTTGTGTCCGAATCGAGAGCGTTGGCGACTTCCGCATGATTATGGACATCGACGAATGTCGTATTTATTCCNTATCTTGGCAAGGTATGCGCCATCAGATTATAGCTGCCGCCATAGATTGTCTTTTGAGAGACAACGCGATCTCCNTTTCCNGCGAGAGCCATGAGGACATAGGCAATAGCNGCCGCTCCNGAGGCCAAAGCGANGGCGGCGACGCCNCCTTCCAGATCCGCCACGCGTTTNTCAAGAGCTTCCTGCGTCGTATTAGTCAAGCGTCCGTAAATATTGCCAGCGTCTTCGAGACTGAATCTGGCCGAAGCGTGATCGAAATTGTCAAAGACATAACTGGTAGTCTGATATATGGGCACGGCTCGGGCGCCGGTCGCGGGATCCGGCTTTTCCTGACCCGAATGAANTTGCATNGTTTCAAATTTGCGTTTTTTCATANCGAGATCTCCAAAAGATATAGGTCGCAAGCGNTGGGCAAGTCGTCAAATTCCCATGCTTTATTATTAATGGGGAGCAAGCGGGGCGATAATCCTGAGGACAACGATAAGCGCCCGGGCGTTATTTTCCTATGTGTTCCGCTAGTCCATCGATATGCTCTCGCAAATCGCGATTTTCNCGGAACGCGCGCGCGAGAATTTTTGTCATGATTTTCTCGATCCCTTCATGGGGCCACATTGGGCCAATTTTTTCCGGAGCTGGNAAATCAAGAGTCGGCGCGTCGGAAAGAGCNCGATAGAGTCGATCCGCCTTCGGAATTAGATCCGAGGTATCGTCGATATGAATACGCGGCGACGTTTTTTCGCGAGAAATAAAAATATCATTAAAGGCCGCGAAGTTCTGATNTTCAAAATGAAGATTCAACTTTTTAGCNATCTCGCGCANAATCTGNTCGGGGCGTTCCAATAAGGAATCGTATTCGATTAGNACTCGCGGATATTTTTCCGTATAGATTAAGGATCCCAGCGTATAGCCAAGCCAGAGCAATTGACCATAGTCNGTATCGAGAAAGAAGCCNGGAAAAATTTTTCGCAAGGCTCCCCTGCGTAGATATTGGGCTACAAGCAGCGGATTGCGAAAACATACGATAGAATAGGGAAGCGTGTCCAATTCCGCAAACGCTCTNCCCCAGAAAAGGCCCAGGCGCGTCATGCGCGGATCTTTCAATCCGATTAANGGNCCNTCGNCCGCCCGCGAACGCAGATAGTCGATCGCGCGTTTCAGAAAACCCGCTTCGCTTAAAATGCGAATTTCAGATTCGCCAACTTCGCAAAGCGTATCCCAGGACAGACCNAGACGCTGGAGCATAGCTTCATTAAGACGAACCAGATCGGCGTCCTCGAAGGCTCCGGCCAGGCCCGCTTCGTCGGGAGAAGAAACATTGGAGCCAAGAGTAGCTCCAAAAAGCTCCAGAGAAGCGGCGAGCAGACTGGCTCCGCTCCGCTCAAAACCCCAGATTACGATAAAATCAGTTTTCATTGGAGAGATTGAAACTACGCGATGAAAANTCCATTTTACATCACTCCTCGAAAATTTCCTTCTTGCGGACTCCTTCGCTTTTTACGCGATCAAGGAGTTCGGAGAACGCCGCCTTTACGTTTTCCCGAATATCTCCGGCGACCGCCAGATAGAGCATATCGTCTCCGGGCTTCAAGACGCCTTCGTTAGCTTGCGCTACTATGGCGAAGATCCCNGGCCTGGCGCCAAGCTCCTGACAAATTTGGCCAATTTTTAATTCGTCGGCTACAACGTCTATTTCCTTGACCTTGCGGCGTCCGTCGCGCGACCAGGCGCGAACGACTCCGTTATGCAGGAGGATCATGCCCGCTTCTTTTTCGAATCCNGGGCGGCTTTTTATTTCGGCTACTATGCTATCCAGACTCATCGTTTTCTCCGTNTAAAAATCAAGATTTCTTTCGCGGCGAGATCCTGTCNNNGNCGTCGNCGCCGCGTCGGGCGGGGATAATGGCTTCCGAATAATTCTCAATGAACCAAANCGCCATTATCGNNTTCTTTCGGCAATGATGAAGCAAAATTTCAAATTTGACAACTGAAACAGCATAAGGGATTTCTGAAAATAANAAATGAGAAAAGGCCGCGGCGCGGCCATTACTTATTGGCGAAGAACTCGCGAATTTTTACAGAGCGCGCCGCGGGAGCGCCGAGTCTCCTGCAACTAATCGCGCTTGAAATTAGCCCCCGGGCGAAGAGCGAAAGCGCNCCTNGCGGTAATTTCGCNGGCTCGACGCCAGGCAAAATCGCCCTGGCGCGTGGCAAATCTCCAAGAATGAGGCAAAAGTTTTTATGCCATGGAAAGATGTAACGGGCCAGAGAAGGGAAGTTATGGCGCAGGAGGAGAAAGAAAGTCAGGAGGCGCGGCGCCTTTCATTTTCTCCGCGCTCTATACCATTCCCATGTTTGCCTTACGCCGTCTTCCAGACTTGTTTTGGGCGTAAACCCGAAGGCGGTTTGCCGGGATATGTCCACCACTATTTTACGCTTGCCTTCCGGCCTGGATTTATTATGAGCGAACTGACCCGAATAGCCCATTACCTTGGCGACAAGCTCGTAATACTCGTTTACAGTGTAATCTTTGCCGATTCCCGTATTCATGATAGCGGGCAACTCGTCAAACTTTCGCAAGGCCATGACTATGAGCTGGGCCAAATCGCCCGCGAACATAAATTCGCGTCTTGCCTGTCCAGTCCCCCAAATTTCGACTTCTTGCCTATTGTCGCGCATAGCCTCGTCAATTTTAAGAATAATGGCTGGGATCAGATGCGCTCGAGCGCCTTCAAATTTATCATACAGTCCGTAAAGATTACAGGGTATGAGGCTTTTATATTGAAATTCAGGATATTGA
>JAAUYY010000027.1 GCA_014804865.1 Desulfovibrio sp. | reverse complement strand
CCGGTTGGACGCCTGACGCCATTCTGGACGCTCTCGTCATTGGTCGACCGGAACTCTACCGGGTTACCATCCCCGAAGGTCTCTCCTGGTGGCAAACCGCCGCTTTGCTTGAAAAGGAAGGCTTTGTAAAATTTGAAGATTTTAAAGACGCTATTCATGATCCCGCCTTCCTGCGTCATTACGGAATTCCTTTTGATTCCGCGGAAGGTTTTTTAATGCCTGACACTTATTTATTTAAAAAACCGGATGTCGCGTCGACCGCGGACGAATCGGAGCAAAAAAAGATCTGGGCCGAACAATCCCGCAATATCGCCGGTCGGCTGGCGGATAATTTCTGGCGAAAGGGCGATTCAATATGGGGCGCGTCCAGTGGGAATCGTCCCGATAGAGAGACTCTAAAAAGGCTCGCCATCCTCGCTTCCATAGTCGAGAAAGAAACCGCGATCGCTTCGGAACGCCCGCGCGTCGCCGGAGTTTACGCCAATAGATTGCGAAAAAATATGAGACTTCAAGCGGATCCCACAGTCGCTTACGGACTTGGGCAATCGTTTAAGGTGCCCTTGCGCCGTTCCCAGCTCGACGACCCCGGCAATCCATATAATACCTACCAGCGCGACGGTTTGCCGCCTGGCCCGATATGCTCGTTTGGCGCGGCGGCGCTTAAAGCGGCATGGGATCCTGAAACTCACGATTATCTCTATTTTGTCGCGAAGACAGACGGAGGCGAACATCAATTTTCTCGCGGTCTGGATGAGCATAACAGGGCGGTCGAAGCCTACAGACGACAGAAGAAAAATCGCTAATCTTTGGACGCTTCATGGCAATCCTCCGCGGTTTGATAATAGCGGCCAATTCAAGCGGCGTTGGTAAAACTTCCGCGAGCGTGGCTCTGGCCATCGCCTTGCGCGAGAGAGGCTATCGAGTCGCCGTCGCCAAATTGGGCCCGGATTTTATAGACGCTGGCTGGCTTTCCTGGGCCGCGGAGTCTCCGTGCGCGAATATCGACTCCCGCATGACCGGGAAAAAAGGGATCTTTCGCCTTCTGCGTCGCCTTGAAATATCGCCGGAAAAAAACGAAATTCTCATTTGCGAAAGCGCCATGGGTTTATACGACGGCGATCGAAGGGGCAAAGGAACCGCCGCCGAACTCGCGACTATCCTGAAGCTCCCAGTTCTTCTTCTCCTCGACGCGAAAGGCATGGGCGGCTCGATAGCGCCTCTCGCTCATGGCTTTCTCTCCTACGAACCGGCGACGAGCGCTTCGCGAAGCAAACCGCGCTTTTGCGGAATTATCTGTTCGAAAGTGTCTGGCGAAAGGCACGCGGAATTGCTCGCCAAATCGCTTCGTCCTGTTTTACGAAAATATGGCGTTCCCTTGCTTGGGAATTTGCCGAAGCTGGGAGCACCTGTTCTGGACTCGCGTCATTTAGGCTTGTTGCAGGCGAGCGAAGTCGCTCCGTCGCTCGATCGCGAAAGCTTGCGAATATGGGCGGAAAAGAATTGCGATATCGAAAAGTTGCTCGCGACTCTGAATATTCCCGCGCCTCCCGGAACTTGCCGCGAAATGGTTTCGCGAAAAGATTGGCGATTCGTCAGCTCGATAAAGCCGACTAAAGACGCGCCGCGCGTCGCGATCGCCAGAGACGAGGCTTTCGAATTCTGCTACGCGGATTTGCCGGCAATCCTTGAGGAGAACGGTTGCGAACCCTTTTTTTTCTCCCCTCTATCGGATCCTTTCCTCCCTGATTGCGACGGATGCTATATTCCCGGGGGCTATCCTGAACTATACGCCGCGAAACTTTCGCGCAATATTTCCATGCTCCTTTCCTTGCGCGCCCGCGCTCGCGAAGGCCTGCCTTTTTATGCCGAATGCGGCGGCTTCGTTTACCTCTCTCGCGGCGCGCTCGATCCTTCGGGGAAAAGATGGCCGCTCGCCGGAATTATTCCCCAAGAATGCGTTATGGACAGGCGTTTGCGAAGTCTCGGCTATAGATTTGTCCGCGGACGCGGAGAAATGCGGGATATTGCCGCTCGCGGTCACGAATTTCATTACTGTCGCGGAACCCTTTTTCCCGACTCTCCGCTCTGGGAAGCGCGCGATTCGGAAGGGAAGAGGCTGGAGCCGCAAGGCTACAAAAAAGATAATATTCTCGCCTCCTGGGTTCATCTTTATCCGGAGGGAAGCGGGCAATTCTGGAAATTCTGGACGGCAAAAGTACGCGATTTCAGCGAAAAAAGAAAACGTCAATATGGATAAAGAGCTAATTTTCGACGTAGCATCGACTCCCGAACGGATTGAGGAAAGATCTTTCGAGATTATCGATTCCGAAACGCCGGAGCCTCGTCCCTTCGCCGGACGATTGTGGGAAGTCGCCCGAAGATGCGTCCACGCCCTGGGAGATCTCGAGATCCTGAATGACCTTGTGCTTTCCGAAGAGGCGCTGGCGTCCGGACTCGCGGCTTTGAAAAATAAATGCCGAATTTATACGGATACGCGAATGCTCGCCGCCGGGCTGGTCGCCAGAAGGATGGATCCGTTGGGGACGAAGGTTGTTCCTTTAATGTCTCTTCCCCGGTTGGACGAACTCGCGCGCGAGGAAGGAATTACAAGAGCGGCTTGCGGCGTAAAAATGATCGCGAACGAGCTTGACGGCCAGATTATCGCTGTCGGCAACGCTCCCACAGCCCTTATCGCTTTGCTCCGCGAGCTGGAAAAGCGGCCCGAAATTCGGCCAGCCTTGATCGTCGGTATGCCCGTAGGCTTTGTGAACGCGGCGCAAAGCAAGGAAGCGCTTCTTCGNCGCGATTATCACTATTTTGTCTTGCGCGGAAGAAAAGGCGGCTCGGCGGTAGCCGCGGCCGCCCTCAACGCTCTCGCCAATATGGCTCTTAAGGACGCCAACTCGCGCCCGTCGACTTAAGAATATATCTTCATAAGAGTTTTTCAAACGGCTATGAAGACGATCATTCGCCAAAAAGCGCGGGTTTGGCTCATTCTTGCCGCTTATCGCGCCGGATTATAAAATTCTGCGTTGGAAGCTATGAAGACAGCTTCTAACTTTCATAAAACGCCTTGTAAGCTTCCCATGTGGCGTAAAGATCGGCCGCGCTTGATAGTTCGAAGGGACTATGCATCGACAATAGAGCTGGGCCGAGATCGATTACGCTCATTCCAAAAGCGGCGAGNAANAAGGCCACAGTTCCGCCTCCGCCCAAATCGACCTTTCCCAGTTCGGCGGCCTGCCAGGGGATTCCCCGGCTATTTAAAATACCGCGCAAACTCGCGAAAAATTCGGCGTCCGCTTCGCTCGCTCCGTACTTGCCGCGCGATCCTGTGAATTTCGAGAACGCCGGCCCGTATCCCAGCTTCGCGGCGTTGAGCTTGTCGTGAACTTCGGGATAATCTGGATCCAGCGCTGCCGTAACGTCGGCGGAAATGGCGCGACTATTCAGAAACATTTCCGAAGGACTGATTCCCGCCTCATGAGCCAGATCTTCCGCGCAATACTGGAAGAAGCGCGATGAGGCTCCAGTCGCTCCGTCGGAGCCGATTTCCTCTTTGTCCCAAATCATCAGCGCCNGGGAATGGCGAGGTTTTTCTACTCCCAGCAGAGCTTCAAGCCCGCAAAAGACGCAGATCCTGTCATCCTGCCCATATCCTCCGATCATGGAATTATCGAAGCCGACAAATCTNGCGTCGNCCGCCGGAACCGCCTCAAGCTCCGCGGTAATGAAATCCTCCTCTTGAACGCCATATTTATTAAACAGATAATTTAACAATTTTTCCTTGATTGGGTTTTTTGACTTNCCGCTTTCTTCCCCTGTTTCAATGGCGGGTTCATGCGCCAGAATTATATTTAGCTTCTCGCCTTCGAAAGCGTCGCTTACCTTTTGAGCGGATTGCTTTTGCGCCAGATGAGGCAAAAGATCCGCGACGCAGAAGACAGGCTCGCCAGGTTTATCGCCTATATTGACGTTAATGACAGAGCCTGTCTCCAGGACAAGCGTTCCATGGAGGGCTAGAGGGCGAGCGAGCCATTGATACTTGCGAATGCCTCCGTAGTAATGAGTCTTGGCCTGAAGAACCCCCGAAATCTCGACGAACGGATGTTGCTTGAAGTCAAGACGCGGCGCGTCGCCATGCGCGGCGATAATATTTAACCCTTCGTTCAAGGGTCTTTCTCCGCGACGGAAAGCGAAGATGGCCTTCCCGCGCAAGTCGCGGATAAAGATTTCGTCGTCGGGAGCCGCGCTCGCGGCTCGCGCCCTTTCCTTAATCCAGGCGACAGTCTCTCTTTCCGTCTTGCGCTCGCTAAGGAACGCGATGTATTTTCGCGCGAATTCCTCCAGCTCGGGCCGCTTGTCCGCGTATTTTTTCCATGTCGTTTCGGGTTTGTAGAATTTTGATTCGTCCATTTATTCTTCCTCTTTGTCGGNTTGAAAAAGATATTCCGGTCGCCGCGAATAAAAATCGCTCAAAAGATATAGGGAGCCGCAAATAAGAACATATCCTCCGCGAGAGGCGCTCAAGGCAAGGCTCTCGTCGAAGCTCGTCAACATAATTTTTCTTTGCGATCGCGTTCTTCGCAAAAAAGCGACGATCTCCGAGCCTTTGGCGGCTCTCGCGTTATCAAGCTCTACAATGTAAACTGAAGCTTCTTTAAAATTATTTAATAAGATCGAAATCGATGTTCTCCAGTCCTTATCGGCCAGAGCGGAGAATATAAGCGAGCTTGGCTCGATGTCCATATTTATAAGCTGTCTGGCCAGATTTTGCGTCGCCCCCGGGTTATGGGCTCCATCGAGAATAAACTCGACTTCGCCTTCGCGAATAAATTGAAGACGCCCGGGTATAAACGCGTCGTCGAGAGCGCCGGGATCGGCGTCCGCGAACAGCGCNTTCCAACACTCCAACGCCAGAGCGGCGTTCGCGAGTTGATGGTCGCCCTGAAGCTTCATGCGCCTCGGGGACAAAGGCTNGACGAAACGCAATGTAGCGTCGCTCGCGGCGCGCGCAAGAATTTCTCTCGCTTTGGGAAATTGCGGAGCGGAAAAATTNAACGAACCCGCGTCGATGACGGCGCTCTTGTCTCGAGCTATGTCCTCTATGCGCGGGCCGATGATCTTCGCGTGATCCATCGCGATCGGCGCGAAACAGCGGGCGTCGACAGGCAGCGACGAAGTGGCGTCGTTTTTTCCTCCGAGGCCAGCTTCCAGAATATAAGTCTGAACGTTCGATTCCCGAAAGATCAGGAGAGCGAGCAGTGTGAGAAATTCGAAATAAGTCAGGTTGTCGGCGTCGGGANAGTTCGCTAAAATTTCGTTTGCTCCGCGCAACCACGCATCCTCGCTCGCGGGTCGTCCATCGATCAGGATCCTNTCGCGAGGCGATACGAAATGAGGCGATAGATAAGTTCCGGTTCGCAAACCGGAAGCGCGGGACANGGCNNTCAGAAAAGAGCAGACCGACCCTTTGCCATTTGTGCCGAGAACTTGAACGGCGATCGCAGGTTTGACAATTTTGAGACTTCGGAGGGCCGCTTNCATTCGACAGAGGCCAAGCTCCATATGAAAGANGCCTTTGCGATCAAGCCAATACATAAGCTCCGCGAAATTCGAGAATACGCGCTCTAATTTTTTATGATTCATGATCGCGACGGTTTAATTCTTCGAGGCGCGTTCTCGCGAAATCCAGAGACGGATCCAGCGAAAGAGCGTTCCGCAGATCTTCGCGCGCTTCCTCCTCNCGCCCCAGGANAAGGCGACATACGCCGCGATTGGCGAGATCTATAGCCGAGCCCTTGTCGATTTTTAGCGCCTTATTGAAACATTCCTCCGCGCTGGCGTAATCTTTGGTTCGATAGAGCGCGGCTCCCAATAAATTCCAGTAATCTTTTGAACGCGGACTATCGNCTGTCGCCTTGCGAAGCCANGGGATCGCCAAGTCCCATTGATCTTTTCGCGTAAAACTATAGGCGGCGTAAAACGCGGCCAGAGCCCGGGAATCGGCGTCGGGTTGCGNNGNATAAGCTTCCATGAAGAGAGACGCGGCGTCTTGTCCTTCGTTCAGNGCGACGAGCCCNGCGAAGAAACGAACGAAATGNGCGCCCGGATAATACGCGTTTAGAACTTCCAATCCGGCCCGCGCNTTGGACGCGTCCTCGCTTTCGGCTAACTTCCGNCCGACAAAGAGGCCCAGACTCTCGTTNCGATCCCTTTCCCGAAATCGCAAGCNGGGGGCGACGCACCAGTGCGCGGACACGCCTAACGCGGGATTTGTAGTTTCCACAGCGTAAACGTCGGCTATTCGCAATTTTTCTAGCGCGGCGCGCAATTCTTCGCGAATGTCATCGTTCTCTACGGAAGGAAGCTCGTCGATATTTATCGAGGCGCCTTCCAGTAGCCAAGCGCATTCTTCAAGGCTCTCAAATTTTGGCAAGCCCGAAGCTTCGTAACAGGCGCCAGTATGAAAATCTCCGGCCAATTGCGCGATTTCGGTTANGGCGCGAATCGCCGCTTTCTCCGGGGACGAAGCCGTTCCCGCCGTAAATACAATTTCGGAAGTTTNCGGGAATGTCGCCGGATCCCAAGCCAGCGCGCCCACAGTTGGCAAGGGCATACCCATTGAGAAATCTTTGAGAACGAGCTTTACGCCTTGTTTCNCAAATTTATCAAGCAAGCCGCGCAATACTGGAGTTTTGACAGATTCCGGATCGATAGNTGGCGTTCTGGGNCTCTCTCGATCGACGATACAGCAGACATGNCGCTCNATAAGTTCCGAAACGCCTTGCAAAAGCGATTCTTCCGGNGCGTTTCCAGCGGACGAGCCGTTAAACTCTCCCAGCATCCTGAACCAGTCCAGCGGAATCCATNTNATNTTTCCCGAGCGCAAATTAGTGGCNGGATAAAATAGCCATGACGTTAAATCCATTATTTCGCGCGCTTTTTCGGGAGACAAGGGATCATGAACCGACTTCAGTATTTCCTCGATGGAAACGAGGTCGGCTCCAAAAAGCGCTTCCGCCTCGCTCCANGTCGCGCGCGCANCGCCTCTGGGATTTTCCCAGAAACTGAAAAAGGCGTAACGCTCCATGAGCTCCATAAGAGCCGAGGCTTTCGCCTGCGCTGGCGAAGCTCCTTTGCCCATCTGTTTCCGCGTGGGGAGTATCTTTCGGGCGTCGGCGCCGCAGACGCTGATATAGACGGGAATNTCCAGGCGNCCCGTATCTATGCGTCGCGCTTCGGNTACTATGTCGAGATCGACGCTCGCCAGNATACGTTCCAGATTNGCNACNGTCTCTTCCGGCGTCGTCGCCTTGTCCAGATCGAGCGAATAGCGTTTTAGACAGCTATTGAGAATTATGGGAGCCGATTTCATGAGTTTTCCAGAATTAGGAGATTATAGACGCGTCTTTCCTCGTCGCCGTTTTCGTTCGCGCTTTTGACTCCGACTTTGCCTTCCCGAACCGAAAAATTCTTCTCGGCCAGTTTCTTGAAACGCGGCTTCGCTCGCGACAAATCGGAGCAAAAAACCGCCGANCCGCCCGGCGCGAGATGTCTTTGAAGNAATTTCATTATCGGACGGTGCAAATCATCCAGATATAATAGTTCCGAAGCGACTATTATATCGAAGCCGACGGGGAATCTCGGGTCGATGNCCGGAGAGGAGACGTCGAGCCCTTTAATGTCTATTCGCGATTCCAGACCATTTTTTAAAACGTTCGCGCGAGCGAAATCCAAAGCGTCTTCGGAGATATCGGTAGCCGTAATCTTGTCCATTCCGTAATTGGCGGCTATCAGGGAGCAGACGCCCATGCCCGCGCCCAGCTCGAGGAGCGATTTTCCCTGGCCGACGAATCTTTTTAAAAATTTTGCCAAAACGAAGGACGAGGGCCAAACTTTGGCCCAGAGCGGCAAATCGCGAAGCGGATCCCCAATGGAACCGCTCGCTACAAGACGATCGAGGTAAGAGGGCATATTGTTGATGGACAGAATTTCGAGCGAGCGCCCATCGATGCCCAATGGCTCGAATTCAACCGAAAATTTTTGTTCGATCTTTCGAAGCAATTTATCAAGATTCGCGTTATTATCCATTTTGTTAACCGNGCTGATAAAGAGCGAGTTGAAAATGAAATTTTCTCATTGTCGCGGAAAGTTCGCGCGACTAAAACTTATGCGAAATTAAGAATCGAGTCGTCGCCGAAGAAATTTCAAGAAAATTGGCTNTTNNGTCCGACGCGAAATCGGAGGATCGCATGAAAATGTCTTATCGTCTGGATATAGTTACTCCATATTCCNTCATGGATCAAATGTTGGGTCTGCTAGCCGAACGCGCCGCCCATGGCTGGGAAGAAAAAGCGGCGCCCGAAGGAACAGTTTTTAGCGTTCACGCGGGAGAAAAGAGCTTTTTAAAAGATTTGGCGGATAAGGCTCGCGAAATATCCGAGAAAATTGGAACCGAAATTATCGAATACGAGGACAAACCCTGGTCTATCGCCTGGAAAGAGTTTTTTAAGCCAATACCAGTCCGGGACAGATTTTTGATTGTTCCGCCCTGGCTAAAAAATGACGAAGACGCCGAGGGGCGAATCAAAATAATTATAGAGCCCGAATTCGCCTTCGGAACCGGTCATCACGCGACGACTATTCTCTGTCTGAAAGCGCTCGATGACTTGCTTGCCAAGGGAGACGTCAAGGCTGGCATGACATTTCTGGATCTCGGTTCTGGCTCGGGGATTTTGGGGATCGCGGCGGCCTTGAGCGGACTCGAGGGCCTGTGTCTCGATATAGATCCTCTCGCCACTATTAATGGCGAGAAAAACGCGAGACATAACGGAACGACGGAAGCGAGACAATTGACCGGAGGACTCGAGCTGGCGCGAAATCGGAAGTTCGATTTGATAATAGCGAATATTCTCGCTAATCCGCTCAAGGAAATGGCGCCGGAATTAACAAATTGTCTAGGCGAAAATGGAAGGATGATCCTTTCCGGCATTCTCGACAAGCAGGCCGACTCGGTCGCGGAAGCGTACGCGAGCCAAAATCTAAAAATTATGGAGACATTGAGCGACGGAGAATGGCGAGCGCTTTGTTTCGCGCGGAGATCCTGACGCCGCTCGCGTCAATTTCTCTTCCGTATAGCAAATCGCGCTCGAAATTACCCCTTAACGGCGAGGCGAATTGCTGTCCATTCGCGCAAGGCATATCATGCGACAACGCGTATAGTCCCTACAGGACTGCCCACTGGCTGGCAAGATCGTCCGGGGAATTCTCGGACGTCTTTGTTTGGCAAAGCCACCATATCGCGTTGAAGATTTTCAATCGCAACGCGCTGTAATGTTTTGCGCGTAAGACTCGATCTGAATTGGAGTCGAGATAGAATATTTTTCTCTAACCTTATTTAATCTCAATTTTGTTATTTCTGAAATATACGGCTCTATTCCATATTGGTTACATTTATTGAAAGATATTGAATCGGGATCTATAGGCTCCTTCTTCTGAATCAAGATAAACCCAATTTCTTTTTTATCTTCCCGATTAATTTCCATTACGGCTTGGCCTGTCGTTCCGCTACCCGCGAAACAGTCCATCACAATATCCTGGTCGGATAAATTCGCTATTCTTATTAAAAATTTTATCAACTCCACGGGCTTTGGNGTATCGAAAAGATCGCGCAATCCCAATGAATTTAAATCTTTTGTTCCAAAACGCGAATAATAATTTAGAATTGACGGCGCGCTGTCTCGAGCGTCTTTAAGAAATTTTTTTTNATATGGACGGCCATTTCTAAATGCAAGAAGACCGGCTTTATNTAATTCTATAAATCTTTTGTCTGAAACCCAAGTTCTTGTTTTTAATGGTTTTAAATGCAAATTTATCTCATCGATATCCACAGCGCGAGGCNANCNGGGNGNNGATAAATCNGAAGCGAAATATATANCCCCGTCTTCGTCGACGCAATTATAGTTTTTTAACCATGTAATATCGTAAAGTTCGCAATATTCTTCAATTAANTCGCGCAGTTTTCTTTCGGCAAAAACTCTTCCCTTTGTCATCGACGTCTTTACGTCTTCAGAAACGCGCTCAATCATCTTTCGTTGTTCGGGNATATCCATCCGCCTTACAGAAAAATTGGAGAGACAATTTTTATTTTTCGAATAGCATAAAATATACTCATGCACAATATTAATAAATTTACTATTGCTCCTTTGAGCTTGCCGGGTAATAAACGATCCCAAAAAATTGGATTTTAAGAATATTTTATCGCAAATCAACTTTAAATTCGCATACTCGTTATCGTCAATACTTATAAATAATATTCCGTCTTCTCTTAAAAATTTATATAATGTTGATATGACTTTCATAATATATGAATTCCATTCTTCTGATGATAATTTATCATCGTATGATTTTTTAGTATTTGTATTATAAGGAGGATCAATATAAATTAATTTTATTTTTTCTAAATATTTCTCCATATGCGGAGACGATAAAACTTCTAGATTTTCTCCTACTATAAGCCGATAATTTGGACGCATAACTGGTCAGTATTTCGTATAGATGATTTAATAATTATTTAAATTTCAGTTGGCTATTTCAAGCGAATCAAAAAGTCCAGGGGCGAGTTAAATTAAAAATTTGCGTAAAATTTCCCTTTTCCTTCATCTTGACAAACTCCCGCCGCGCGGGCAATTTTTGCTTAAAAGAGGAGAAAAAATGAACACTGTTACGTTTCAGGGAAATACCTTGCATCTGGAAGGGACTCTGCCCAAGGTCGGCGAAAAGGCTCCCGGCTTCGTTTTGGTCGCCAACGATTTAAGCGAAAAGACGCTTGCGGATTACGCGGGCAAGCCGCTTGTTATCGTCAGCGTGCCTTCGCTCGACACGCCCGTTTGCGATCTGGAATCAAAGCGTTTTAATCAGGAAGCGGAAAAATACGCGGGCAAAATCCAATTTATCATCGTGAGTTGCGATCTTCCCTTCGCCCAGGCTAGATGGAGCGAAGCCGCGAACGTCAAAAATGTCCAAACGCTCTCCGATTACAAATTGAACGACTTTGGTAAAAATTATGGCGTCCTGATCAAGGAATTGCGCTTGCTCGCCCGCGCGGTTTTTGTCATTGACGCTTCGGGTAAAATTACATACGTCCAACTCGTTCCGGAAGTTACGAATCAGCCCGATTTCGGGGCCGTTCTCGACGCGGTTAACAAACTGGCCGAGTAGCGTCCTTTTAGCTAGTTCCCCCGCGTCTTCCACGGGGGCCGCCTGGCGATTGGCATAATATCTCAATCAATAAAAAGCGCCGTTATCGCGACGGCGCTTTTTATATAAAACGCGACCTTCCGGGAATATAAAAATTAGTTATAGCGAGCGGGAAAGGAAATTTCTTATCGCTCCTTTCGCTCGAAAATACGTCCGCGAAATTAGAAAATCTTCTAGCCGCGATCCATCTCAGGGGCGCTCATAAGCGCGGGTATTCCGGGGATTCGCGCGTTAAAAATCGTACTGGAATTTCATGCCCAGCCCGAGCGCGGAATCAGGCTCGGATGAGGCCGCGCTAGATTCTCCATATTGCTCATCTTTTAAGATAAGTTCCGGACCAATTTTTATATTCCAGTCGTCGCCGCCCTGGACGTCGGCGTAGGCGCGAAAAACGCGCTTCCTTTCTCGCCCCAGATCCTCATCGATATGGGGCGAATTGGCGGACGGAGCCGATCTCCATCGACCCTTTTCATTATTCATGCTCATGCCGATTGAGCTTCGCGGACCTTTTTTTATGGCTTCGTTTACGGCTTTGTCGATACCCGCGCGCGTGTCGACCGCGCCTTTATTTTTTTCAGGCAGAGCCTTCTGTTTGATTTCGGAAGCTCCCACGCCCTTTTTCCAGATAGATTGGCCGCGCTCCATCGACTGTCCGAAGAACCAGGAATCGTTTGACGTTACCTCCGTGGCGACAGCCAAATACGGGGTCAGCAAAAGGAGCAGAATTGCGAAGCGTATATACATTAGCGCGATTGCCCTGGCTTACGGTTGGGCGGTTGGGGCCGGTCGCGGGCCGTTCTCCGAGCGCACGAGTTCCGAAGTGTCGACAATGGGAAATTGCGGGGTAATTCCGCTGTCTTTCCAGCCGCCGCCGAGAGCGAGGCAGACGCTTACCGCGGCGTCTAAACGATCGCGCATGGCGGTGGCCAAATTTAGTTCCGCCTGGAAAAGTTGGCGTTCCGCGTCGAGTACGGTCAGATAGTCGGAATAGCCGTTATCCCATTGGAGGCGGGCGAGCTCTGTGGCGCGACGAAGACTGTCGACTTCGATTTTCATGCTATTAACGACCGCTCCCGCCTCGCGTTGGGAGGTGAGAGCGTCGCGTATATCTTTGAAGGCGGTCTGCACAGTCTTGCGATAGGTCGCGATCGCCGCCTGTTTCTGGGCTTCGGCGTCCTTGAGATTATACCAGTTTTTTCCAAAGTCGAGAATGGGAAGCGTTCCTGAAACGCCGTAACTCCAGGCGCCCGCAGGGCCGGTAAAGAGGTTGGCCACAGCCGCGCTGATAGTGCCCATCATGGCGGTCAATGAGATGGATGGGAAAAATTCGGCGCGCGCCGCGCCGATATTCGCGTTGTAGGCCATGATCAAGTATTCCGCGGCGCGGATATCGGGTCTGCGCATTAAAAGTTCGCTTGGGAGGCCTTCGGGCAAGACCGGAGGCGCGGGTATGCGATCGATAGACTTGCCCCTGGGCATATCCTTGTTAATGATGTCGTTGGGCGATCTGCCGATCAGCACAGCGAGAGCCGATTCCGCCTGATCCACGCCTATGGTGCTGGTATGCACCTGGGCTCGGGCTGTTTCCACTTCCGCTCTGGCTCTCTGCCAGTCAAGCTCCGTGATGTCGCCCTGTTCATAGCGGCTGGTGTATATTCCGAAGGCTTCCTGCCTTGTTTTTAATGTGCGTCGAGCCGTTTCAAGTTGCATATCCAGGGCGAGGAGAGCGAAATAGGCTTGAGCGGTTTGCGCCGCGACCGTAAGGCGCAAGCCTTCGTATCCTACAATGGTATTCATCAGGACATCGCTTAACATTGTGCGGTTATTGCGAAATTTGCCCCATAGATCCAGTTCCCATGAAGCGTTCAGCGCGCCCTGATAATTGGTCGTGGAGCGGGAGAGTCCGCTCTGGTTAAACGGAGTAGTGTTCGCCGTCTTTTCCGACGCGCCATTGGCCGCCGCCGAGCCGGAGCCGGTTACGCTAGGAAATAAAGACGCGGTCGCGACGCCAACCTGGGCGGCGGCGGAGTCGATTCTCGCCAGGGATTCGGCGAGATCCTGATTATGCAGAAGCGCGGCGTCTATAAGCGCCGTAAGGGTCGGATCGTCAAATCGTGTCCACCAATCCATATTGAGCGGCGTTTGGCCAATATCGATCTTGCGCCACTCTTTGGGAAGCTCCATATCCGGACGTTGATAGTTCGGCGCGAAAGAGCATCCATTGAGTCCGAACGCGAGGAAAATGACGGCAAAAATCAATCCCGCTGAACCAGTCCTCATAATTCCTCCACCTCCTCGTCGGCGGGTTTTCCTGCGTTGGGGTCTTTCTTGCCGCGCAATTTAAGAGCCAGTTGCGCGATTACCTTGAAAAAGAAGGGCACAAATATCGGCGCGAAAATTGTCGCCGCCAGCATTCCGCCGACGACGGCGGTGCCAATGGCGTGACGGCTGTTGGCGCCAGCGCCAGTGCTTATCGCCAGTGGAAGCGTGCCCAGGATAAAAGCCAGCGAAGTCATGATAATTGGCCGGAAGCGAACGCGCGCGGCGAACATGGACGCGACATCCAGACTGCGCCCGTTGCGCCAGGCCTCAACCGCGAACTCGACAATAAGAATGGCGTTCTTCGCGGAAAGGCCGATAATTGTAACCAGGGCGACCTGAAAATACACGTCGTTTTCAAGACCGCGCAGATAGGTCGCGAGAAGCGCGCCAAATACGCCGAAGGGAACTGCGGTCAATACCGAAATTGGCAAAGACCAAGATTCGTACTGCGCCGCGAGAATCAGGAAGACCATTACGAGAGCCAGGGCGAAGATCATGCTACTGTCGGATTTCGCCAGTTTTTCCTGCAAGGCGGAGCCAACCCAGCCAAGAGCGTAGTCGGCGGGAAGAGTTTTCGCGACGGCTTCCATGGCGTCGAGCGCCTGACCTGACGAGTAGCCGTCGGCTGGATTTCCCATAATATGGGCGGCGGGGAAAACATTATATCGTTCCACAACCTGCGGAGCTGTGCGACGTTCCAGTGTCATGATGGCGGTTAAGGGCACCATCTCGCCTTTGTTGTTCGCGACGTAAACGTCGGAGAGATCTTCGGGCAACATGCGATATTGCGATTCCGATTGCAAACGAACCTGGAATGTGCGTCCCATGTAGTTGAAGTCGTTAACATAAAGACCGCCAAAGACGCCGCTCATGGCCGTGAATACGTCGGATACGTTGATGCCCATATCCTTGCAACGATCGCGGTCTAGGTTCGCGTAAAGTTGCGGCGACCCCGTGGAAAACAGATTCTGGAGACTGCCTATGGCCGGATACTTTCTCTGTCCGGCGGAATCGACGCTCATGGCTTCGGTTACGAAAGCGGAGGCCTGTCTCTCGAGATCGTTAAGCGTTCCGTTCCCGCGCATCTGAAGATAACCTTCGAAGCCGCCGGTCGTGCTCATGCCGCTGATAGGGGGCGGAGTAAAGCCGAGCACCGCGGCTTCCGGTTGCATCATGGTGACGCCCATCATCGCCTTTGAAAGGTATTCTGGAGTGGAAGATGGACCGCTTCTATCTTTCCAGGGAATCAGCGTGGCGAAGAATGTTGTGTAATTGCTCTTTACCGCGCCTGTGGTAATGTCTATGCCATTAATATTCGCCAGGTTTTTCACGATGGGGATTTTATGACCATAGTCGTACAGAACTTCGCCCACAGCCATTGTGCGGTTCAGGGACGCGCCGTCGTCGAGTATGCCCATGCCCAGGATATATCCCTGATCCTCGTTCGGAACCAGGCCGCCGGGCAACACCTTGAAGAGATACCAGATACCCACGCACATGATCGCGACCAGGGCCATCGATTTCCAGGCGTTGTTTTTAACCCAGCGCACGCAACGAAGGTACCAGTGCGTTACCTTGCCGAAGCCGTAATCGAACCAGCGGAAAACCCTTGGCGGTTGATAATTTGGCGCTCTCTCTTTAAGGAGCAGAGCGCACAGCGCCGGAGTCAGGGTAAGGGCCACTATGCCCGAAAGGGTAACCGAGATGGCGATTGTGATTGCGAACTGTTTATACATCTGTCCGGCCAGGCCGCCGATGAAGGCGATTGGAATAAACACGGAGCAGAGACAGAACACAATGCCGACGACGGCGGGGGTAATCTCGTTCATGCCCTTCGCGGTTGCTTCCAGAGGCGACAAATGCTCGTCGTCGATAATTCTCTCCACGTTTTCAAGCACCACGATGGCGTCGTCGACAACCAGTCCGATGCAAAGGACGAGCGCGAAGAGGGTGAGCGTGTTGATCGAAAAACTCAAGGCGTACAGGCCCGCGAATGTGCCAATGATCGAAATGGGCACCGCTATACAGGGGATGAGGGTGGCGCGCCAATTCTGCAAAAAGACATAAACGACTGCCATAACGAGCAGAAGCGCTTCGAAGAGCGTTTGCACGACTTCGTGAATTGATTCCATAACGAAGTCGTTTGTATCGACGACGATGGAATAAGCCATGCCGTCAGGCATCGTTTCTCCTATCTCCTTGAGACGTCGCACTACGCGGTCGCCTGTGGCGATAGCGTTGGCTCCAGGCAGGAGATAGACGGCGCCCATGGAAGCCGGCGAGCCGTTAAAATTGGAGCCGACGCTATAATCCTGGCCGCCCAGCTCGATGCGCGCAAGATCTTTCAGGCGCAACATGGCGCTGTCCGGCCCCGTTCGCACAATGATTTCTCCGAATTGCTCCGGCGTTACAAGGCGACCGAGCGTATCAATTTGCCAGTCGAGTCGCGTTCCCTTGACGACTGGCATCGCGCCCAGACGACCGGGAGCGAACTGCGAGTTCTGATCCTGAATGGCGGCGGACACCTCGTTGATGGTAACGCCGTATTTTGCGAGCTTGTCCGGCTGGAGCCAGACGCGCATGGAATAGTCGCGACTGCCAAATACTGTGCAGTCGCCGACGCCGGTGACGCGTTTGAGCTCGTCGACCATGTTGATCTTCATCCAGTTGGCGAGCGCGACTTCGTCATAGCGTCCGTCTGGCGAATAGACGCAGAAAAACTGTAAAACGGCGGGAGAGCGCTTGGTAACCGATACGCCTTGCCGACGCACTTCCTCAGGAAGTTGCGTCTGCGCCAGGTTTACCTTGTTGTTTACGTTAACCATGGCCATGTCCGGATCCGTGCCCAGGTAGAATGTAACCTGAATCTGGCCAGTGCCGGAGCCTGAAGCCGCCGTGGAAGTCATATAAAGCATATTCTCGACGCCGTTGATATTGACCTCGAGCGGCGCGAGAACAGTGGACGATATGGTTTCGGCCGAAGCTCCCGGGTAGGTCGCGGACACGTTGACCGTAGGAGGAACGAGATCGGGATATTGGGCGATAGGCAAACCGAGGATCGCCAGCGCGCCAACGAGGGTTATCACTATGGAGATTACCGCCGAAAGAATCGGTCGCCGCAAAAATACGTTTGGTTTATCTGTAATCGCCATCGTTCACCTACTTTGATTCGGAAGCCGGTTTTTCCGCGACCGATTGATCGGGCGCCGCGGCGTCGGGCGTCTTTTCAGCCTGTTCGTTTTGTTTCGGCGTCTGGTCGGGCATATGCAATTCTTCCTTCGCTGGCATAATCCTTACTTTTGCGCCCGGACGCGCCTTGATAATGCCTTCGCTGATAACTCTCTCGCCGCCTTCAAGTCCCTCGGTGATTAAATAGCGATCGCCCACTGTCGCGGCTACGACGATTGGCTGGATGGACACTACGTCGTCCTTGTCCACTGTCATCACCGAAGAGCCCTGTTGCGTATGAATTACGCACTGTTGCGGAATGAGAATAGCGTCTTTTAGCACGTCGCCGGACATATACACGCGCACGTATTGGCCCGGCATGATTACGCCATTGTCGTTGGCGAAAACGGCTCTCGCCTGAATTACGCCGGTCGTCGGTTGCACCTTGCTATCTATGAATGTTACCTCGCCCTCGCCGTCGTACATCCTGCCGTCCAGCAACCTGAGTTTCGCCTTGTATCTGTTCTCGGGAGGAAATTGCAGACGACCCTGCGAGGCGAGAATTTCCCTGGCCATGCGTTCCGGCGCCGCTATGGAGAAATCGATATACATCGGCTCCGTCTGATTGACATAGGTCAGCAACGAATTATTGCTGACCAGGTTGCCGGGAGTGAAGTTTTCCTTGCTGCTATAGCCGGAAACGGGCGAAGTTACCTGACAATAATCGAGATTTATTTGCGCCTGTCTTAATTCGGCCTTGGCGGACTCATAGGCGGCTCTGGCGGAATCGCGCTCTCTCTGGGAGACTGCGTTCTTTTCATAGAGCGGGCGCACCCTTTTCCATTCCCTTTCGGCGTTTACGTATTGGGCTTGAGCCTGTTCCATCCTGGCTTCGTATTGATCGCGCTCGAGCTGGAATAACAACTGGCCTTCTTTTACGAAATCTCCTTCGTGGTAAAGGCGTTTTTCGATAATCGCCTCGACGCGCGAGCGAACTTCGACGGATCGCGAGCCTGACGCTTGCGCCTGATATTCCGAATCCCAGGGAACGTCGGCCTTTTCGACGTCATAAATCGCGACGGGAGGAAGCATGGCCTGTTGGCCTCCGCCTTCCTTCTTTTCGCACGCGCACAATACGATAAGGGACAGTAAAAAAAGGGGTAAAAAATATTTGATTTTCATGCGTGTCTCCATCGCGCGCTTCCGCGCCCATGCGCGGGTGACAGTCGTTCGCTCTCGGGATTGTACTGTCCCGGTTTGAGGCTAACGACTGGATATACGGCGAGTCGGCGTCATATAATATGAGTTTAGAGACGCGCGTCCCGCGGTTTTTGAAAAGAGCTTAAATTATTGAGCTACTTTCTTTAAAACTATTTCTTAACTATTGCAATATAAAGCGAAAAGGAATCGAGAAAAGCAATGTCGGCGGATATTCATATATTTCAATAGGTTGATAGGACGATATATGATGAAGCAAGTCATTGAAATTATTAAACAAAATTTATTCGATATTTTCCGGTTCCAGAGAGGCTCGTATTTGTCGCGTTTTGCGAGAGCACATACGCAAGTAGGCCGTCCACCAGGCCGCGGACTTTAAAAGTTGCACCCTTTCGAATTTCTGTTTTTCGTCATTATGCCGGAACACTGTGATATCGAGCGTCTTTTCCGCGCCGCTGTCGCCGTAGAAAACGATTCTCAAAGCGGCCCTCTGGACGCTTTTCAATTCTTCGTGCGAGATTGAGGCGACGGTATTGTCCGCGATTTCCGTCGCTCGCAAGGACAGCGTAAGCTGTTCGGAGTTCTCGGAAATTTCGCGAGGCTTTCCATTGATCATGAAATCTATGCGCGCCAGGTTCGCGAGGTTTATCCGGCTCTTGTTGATAATCTTGGTCTGCTTCAACATCCTGTAATAAAAGAGTCCTTTTTCTTCGGAAGCCCCAATAACGACCATCGTCTGCAAATCGGGAGAAAAGACGCCAAGGATGGCCGTCATCCCGGAGTCTTCCGCTATCGCCTTCTTTTCAGCGGATACGGCGAGCGCGACGCGACTCGATTTTTTTCTGGCTTCAAAAAACAGGTATATAAGAAAAAGTAT
>JAAUYY010000026.1 GCA_014804865.1 Desulfovibrio sp. | reverse complement strand
TGGTAAATTTGGAAAGGAATTAGAAGATCAAGTCAGAAATGAAATAGATTCTAAACGTGATAAATTAAAAAAGTTTGATATTTCCTGGGATAATTATCCAAAGCCTAGAAAATATTATTATAGTAAATACCCAGAGTCTAATGAAGCTACAACTAGTGAAAATGATATTTCTTCGGCTTTAAATTTAGAAAATAATAATTCTGAAAGTTTAAATGAAAGAGAATTATATGAGCCTTTTATCGATTTTTTAAAAAATTCATATAATTTAAGAGCTACGCGAATTAATGAAAAAGTTACATCTGATGTAAGATATAAGAATAGAAATAAATGGCTTCACCCTGATATAGTCGCGTATGAATCATTAATAGATAGTTTTCATAGTTCTATAAAAGAATCATATAAAGATTTTTATTACAATCCTGTTAAGCTTTGGTAGTTTGAAATAAAAGTCGATATTACCAAACATAATATAAGAGAAGTATATTTCCAGGCTGTAAGTAATTCAATGTGGGCAAATGAAGGCTATCTAGCCGCGACTAACATAGATGATGAAGCGGAAAAATAAATGCGTTCATTGTCTTCTGTTTATGGTATTGGATTAATATTATTCATTCCAAATGATATATCACAAAGTGATATAATTATTCCGTCAAAGCAACGTAATGAGCTTGATTGGAATATGATTAATAGATTATTTACAGTTAATCCTGATTTTAAAAAATTTATGGAAGAAGTAAAAGTGTATATGCGTTCATTTATTCATAAAACTGATTAGCTATGTTCCGCATACAACAACGATTTTTTTGTTAATGGCAGTTACGCTCCGACGCAATGTTGGGAATTAAAAGGATAAATTTCAAAAATGATTTCATACTTGGACTAACGTCTTTTTTCCTATAGCGCAAGGTATGAGATACGACAGCGGCAGTCTTTCAAGACTGGACTCTGGCTGTCAAATTCGCGTCGCTGGAATTTTCTGGAGTCTTTGCTACGCGAATCAATAGTCGACAGGATAACTTCGTTTTATACTTTTTGTAATTTTGCTATGCTATTATAAACTTTTGATCATTAATTGGTTTCTCGCCATAAGAGGCTTAAATGACGACGCGGGCGTAGTATCTTCTTCCGTCGCGTTCGATAAGAAGCAAAGCCTGTCCCGCCATTCTCCAACGGCGAAAAATCTGATAAAGCTCCTTTAGGTCGCGGATATGCTCGCCGCCCGCCCCGCGAATTATGTCTCCCTTCGCGAGAAAGTTGGCGGGGCCATTTTTATTAACGGCGGAGACGACTACGCGGCCATTTTTTTCCCGAGCGGCGAAACCCCAGCGGCGTTCCATTAACGCCGCGGCCTCCTTGTCCGAAAAGGGAGCGGGCGCGATATCTACCTCAAAACGCTTGCCGTCGCGGAGTATATCCACGCGAGCTTTTTGTCCTTCCACAAGGTTGCGAAGGACGTTTATATAATCCTGGGAGTCGCGCAACTCGGCTGAATTAATCCTCTGAATTACGTCGCCGGGCACAATGCCCGCCTTGCTCGCGGGAGAATTTTTGATGACCTCGCGGACGAGGGCCCCCGCCGGAGTTCGCATATTAAGCGCTCTGGCGGAGGCGGGATCGACATTTTGCACCATGACGCCGAACCAGAGAGGCTCCAGTCCATTGCCACGCATCAAACCGCTCATTACCCTCTTCGCCTTGTTGGCTGGAATGGCGAAGCCGATGCCTTCGCCCCTGGAGTCGATAGCTGTGTTTATGCCAATAAGAGAACCATCCAAATTTAATAAGGGTCCGCCCGAATTGCCCGGATTAATTGCCGCGTCGGTCTGGATTAGCTCCGTAAGCATCCCCGAACCGTTGCGGATAGAGCGATTTAGCGCGGACACCACTCCTGTCGTTACAGTGTGGTTAAAGCCGAAAGGATTGCCGATAGCTACTACAGTTTCTCCGGGCATAAGATCCGAAGAATCGCCAAGAGGAATTGAGGGCAACTCTGGCGCGTCCGCGATTTCGAGAACAGCGATGTCGAAATCTGGCTCCATGCCTCTAACTCTGGCCGGAAATTCGCGGCCATCCTGCAAATGGACGCGGATTTCGTCGCCGCCCGCGATAACGTGGGCGTTGGTCAAGGCTAGTCCTCTCTTGCCGTCCACAATGACTCCGGAGCCAAGACTCGTCCTTTTTCGCGTCGCTCGGGGCGAAGTTCTCCCAAACGGCTCAAATTCCAGCCCGAAAAAGCGTTCCAAAGGACTCGCCAGCTCCGTGTGAGAGCTTGTGATATTTACAACCGCGGGAGCGACCGCGCGAACAGCTTCTACGACGGGTGAGATCCTTTTTGGGGAGGGAACTGCGAAAGAGGCTACTACCGATGCCAGCAAAAGCGACGCGGGCAGGAGTAAATTAAAGATTATGCGCTTCATTATTCGACTCATGGGCTAGAGGAGCCGCAAGTTCTTTTCGATAGTCTCGAGAAGAACGACTTTCGCCTCTTCGAGCGGGAGTTCAATGGAGCCTCCGGAAGCGTGCAAATGGCCTCCTCCATTGAGGGCTTCGGCTATGGAATGAACGTCGACTTCTCCTCGCGACCTCAAGCTAAATTTGCATTTGTTTTCCGATTCTTCGCGCAGGATTGCGGCGACTTCTACGCCCCGCAATCTCCTGAACCATTCGACCAGCCCTTCGAGATCGTCTTTCCCGCAGTGATAGCGACGCAATTCTTCTCCGCTTACGGCCGCGAACGCGATTTTGCGATCTCCGTATAGAGTCACTTCGGAAAGCAACCGTCCCCACAGACGCATTTTGCCAAGCGCCCAATTGTTGTGCAGTTGCTCGCGCAATTTTTCAAGAGAGAAACCATTTTTTACGATGAGACTGCAAAGGGCTAGAACTTCCGCGGATGTGTTTCCGTGACTGAACCAGCCAGTGTCCGTCATTAGGCCAAGCGCGAGACAGGCGGACAGAGGTTCCTCAAGCTTGAAATTAAGCGCGAGCGAGACGTAGGCCATTAACTGGCAGGTCGCGGCCGCATGGGGAACGATTAAATTGGCCAGAGTTCCGAGGCCGCGCTCGGTCATGTGATGATCGATGTTTACGGAAGGAAGCGCGTCCGAGCGTTCCTCCAGCTCGCGTCCCAGACGGTTCTTCGCGCTACAGTCAAGATACAGCGCGGTTTCTGGCTCAAAGGGCAAGCTGTCAAGCGAAGTATAAATCGCGCCGGGCAAGTTTACGAAGTCGAGATAAGCCGGGACTCCGTTCGGGCAATAGATGGCGAATTTTTTGCCGAGAGCTTTATAGATCCAGCCCGCGGCGCCGAGGGAGCCAAGAGCGTCTCCGTCGAGATTGACGTGCGCCGCCAGGAGGACGCGATCGAGTTCGGCCATCGCCGAGGCCGCCGTTCTTACGTCCGTTTCGATATCTTCGGGAATGAGATTATTAGATGACATCAATTTCAACCTGACTATCAATCATGGGTTCGGGGCAGACAGTTTCCATCATCAGGGAACATTTTTCCATTCGTTCGCGCAGATGGTTCTCGTTGTTTGAGACAGAGACAAGACAGAGGCGAAGTAGAGTCAGACTATTTTCCGTGCCGGCTTCGGCTATCGCCACATTGAAGGCGTTGCGCGTTTTTTGTTTAAGACTGTTGGCGACCCTGCGTTTTGCCTTTAGATTGTCGTTTCCCTCGAGACTGAACTCGACTGTGAGCATGGCGATAAACATCGGCATCTGTTTTCTTTAAATCTCCCAATTTGGGGACGTTTTGAGAGCCGGTTACCTAAACGATCGCGCGACGAAAGACAAGTTAGCCGTCGCGAAGTCGTCTCGGAAATCTGGAGGTTTTCGCGAGAACGCGGGACGTTAGCCTCCCAGATAGGCTTCCTTAACCTTGGGATTTTCGAGCAATTCTTTTCCCGGCCCCGAGAGGACCACGCGTCCCACTTCGAGGATATAGGCGAAATTGGCGATGGACAGGGCGGCGTAGGCGTTCTGCTCCACGAGGAGCACTGTTTTTCCGTCCTCGTTAATTTTTTTTATTATGGCGAAAATTTCCTTGACGAGCAACGGCGCGAGCCCCAGAGACGGCTCGTCAAGCATGAGCAGATCGGGCCGACTCATTAACGCTCTCCCTACGGCCAGCATTTGTTGCTCGCCGCCGGATAATGTGCCGCCTTTTTGCCATGATCTTTCCTTAAGGCGCGGAAAAAGCGAATACACCCATTCCATATCAGAGAGGATTTCCGCCTTGTTCGTTCGCGAATACGCGCCCAGAAGCAGATTTTCGCGGACAGTGAGATGCGGGAGAATACGTCGCCCCTCGGGAGAAAGGGCGATCCCGTTGAGTGTCATCGCTTCGGGCTTAAGTCCCATTAGAGAGATGGGCTCGTCGCCGACGTGTCGTCGAAATTGAATTTGACCGCTTATGGTTTTGTTCAATCCGGCGACGCTGCGAATTATGCTGCTTTTCCCCGCGCCGTTCGCGCCGATAAGCGTTACTATGGAACCATGCGGAATGGACATCGAAACGCCCTGCACGGCTTCGATACCGCCGTAGCGCACATATAAATCATTAATTTCAAGCATTGGCAGCGACCACGTCTTCGCCCAGGTAGGCTCTTATGACAAGAGGGTTATTGCGAACTTGAGCCGGTTCCCCTTCCGCGATCAAGGCCCCGTATTCCATGACCCAGATATATTCGCAGACGCCCATAACTACTTTCATGTCGTGCTCGATAAGCAGGATGGAAAGATCGAACTCCCCTCTTATTTTGCCTATAAAATGCATGAGTTCGATGCTCTCTTGCGGATTCATACCCGCCGCGGGCTCGTCCAGAAGCAACAAGACAGGCTCCGTAGCCAGCGCCCTGGCGATTTCCAGACGCCTTTGCGCTCCGTAGGGCAGACTTCCCGCGGTTTCTCCCAGTTGTTTCTCTAGATTTACGCGCTCCGCCAGAGCCGCGGCTTTATCCTTCAGCTCGCGTTCTTCCTTATAAAAGGCGGGCAAGCCGATCGCGGCCGCCCACCACCGCGAATGNCGTCGCACATGGCAACCAACCATTATATTTTCAAGGACGGTCATCTGCGGAGACAATCGAATATTCTGGAAAGTCCTGGCCATGCCCATTTTGCATATCTCGTAGGGCTGGAGGCCTTTTATATTTTTGTCGAGCAACGTTATCGAGCCTTCCTGGGGCGTATAAAAGCCGGATAGAACGTTGAACACGGTAGTTTTTCCCGCGCCGTTGGGGCCGATTACGCCTCCGATCGAACTCTTGCGCAGGGCGAAAGAGAGATCGCTAACGGCGGTTACNCCGCCGAAACGCATGGTCACGTTTTCCGCGACGAGAATGTCGCCTGTGTGATCTTTTGCCAATTTCATGCTTTATGCCTCGAGAAAAAGGCGAAAATTCTANTCCAGGTCAATTCGCGAGTCCCCATGATGCCTTCTCTGCGCTTGAGAAT
The DNA here is from genome assembly GCA_014804865.1 of Desulfovibrio sp. Next base: position 6,051 of record JAAUYY010000026.1, on the reverse strand, counting down.
AATGGCCAGCAAGATGACGGAGAACACGACCATGCGCATTCCTGGAATGCCGGGGAGTTCGATGAAGCCCAGATTCATGGGNTCCTCGAGCGCGCGAAGCCATTCGAGCAGAATGGTGATTATGGTCGCGCCCAGAATACTTCCGGTAAGCGAGCCGAGTCCGCCCGCTACGACGAACATTAGCACNTTGAAGGTAAGAAGGAAGTTGAACATTTTGGGATCTATGGTGGATANATGGCTGCCAAGGAGGGCTCCGCCTATGCCCGCGAAAAAGGCGCCGACGCAAAAAGACAGGACTTTATAGTGGAAAACGTTGATGCCCATTACGCTGGCGGCGATTTCGTTGTCGCGAATGCAACGAAGAATATTGCCAAAGTTGCTATAGCATAGGCGCGCCAATATGACTAGCGTGAACAAGGCCCAGATATAACAGACAATCACTGTCGAATGATTGGGGATGCCCTTGATGCCCAGGGAGCCGTTTGTAAAAGGCGTGGCGTTAACAATTAAAACGCGTATGATTTCCGCGAAAGCGAGAGTCGCCATGCCAAGATAGTCGTCGCCAAGCTTCAATACNNGCACGGCTATGAAAAATGCGAAAATTCCCGAGAAAAATCCCGCCGCGAGCACTGCTNCCCAGAAAGGCGTAAAAATATGCGAGGCCGGCCAGGCGATGGGCTCGAGTATCCACATCANTTCTTTTTGCGCCTGCGGCAGGATGCAGATAGCCGCCACATAGGCTCCGATGGCTATGAAGCCGGCATGTCCCAGACTGAAAAGTCCCGTAAATCCGTAAATAAGATTAAGNGACAGGGCGAGAATTATATTAATAAAGATGAGTTTTGTAATATAGATCTGATAGTCGCCCAAAAATGTTTCGCTTTGCCATAACGCCAGGCCAAATACGATCATGGCCGCGACGCTCAAAAAAGTATTGCGATTCAGACGCATCAGATTTTCTCCTCGATTTTCTCGCCCAGCAAACCGGTCGGTTTGACAAGGAGAACGAGAACCAGGATAAGGAAGGCGAAGGCGTCGCGATANCTCGATAACTCCGGCATGAACGCCACGGCCATTATTTCCACAAATCCNATGACCAGACCGCCGAGCACCGCGCCCTCAATGGAGCCTATGCCGCCGAACACAGCCGCGATAAAGGCCTTNAAGCCTGGCATGACGCCCATATAGGGGTGAACCTGGGGATAACGAAGCGCCCACATGATGCCCGCGGCCGCCGCGAGNGCGGAGCCGAGCCCGAAAGTGAGGGCGATGATGTTGTCGACTTTAACGCCAAGCAAACGCGTTGTCTCAATATCCTTTGAAATGGCGCGCATGGCCAGGCCCGGCTTCGTGCGATAAACTATATAGAGAAGCAGACATACCAGGATAACGGTTATGCCGGGCACGAAAGCGGCGAGATGGGTGACGCGCAGATCGCCAATCTGCCACGCGTCGGTCAGCCAGGCCGGTTGCAGGACGGGTCTGGGTTGACCCGTAAAAACNACGACCGCCACGCTCTCGATAAAAAANGACATCGCGATCGCGCTAATTAACGCGGATATTCGCGGCGCGTCGCGCAAGGGACGATACGCCACGCGATCGATGAGGACTCCCAGAAAACCAGCCGCGGCAATGGAAATTATTGCCGCCACGCCCCAGGGCCAACCGAAGGCGAAAGTCCCGAAAAATATGAAATAGGCGCCCACCATGAGGATGTCTCCATGCGCGAAATTGATTAGGCGCAGGATGCCGTAAACCATGGTGTAGCCGATAGCGATCAGGGCGTAGAGGGAACCGAGGGTCAGGGCGTTAAAACAATGCTGGAGAAACATCTCAAAGCCCATTGTCTCCCCCTTGAATGAAATATTTTGCGGATAATGAAGACATCGCGAAAGGGATTGTCCAAAAGAGCGGTCGCCTTTTCCGACGACCGCTCCGACAAAGGTATCTAGCTAGGGGTTACTTCGCCTACGTAAACGCGTTTGCCGTCTTTGTACTCGATAATTCCGACGGGCATTTCCGCGTCATGAGTCTTATTAATGGTGAGTTTGCCGAGCGCGGTGGGCAGATCCATGGTCTCGGCGAGAGCCTTGGCTATGGCCTGCGGATCGTCGCTCCCGGCCCTCTTAATCGCGTTTATGACGACGAGATAGCAGTTATAGCCAAGCAGGGCGTTCGCGTTGGGATCCTTGTCGGGGAAAGCGGCTTTCCAGGCGTCGGTAAAACGCTTCGCCTCTTCGCTCAAATTGGCCATATTCTGGTCGTAGGGGAAGGTCGAGTGCAGGAAGCCTTCCGCGGCGTCGCCGCCGAGCGTGAGCGTGTCGGGATTATCCATGGCGTCCGCGCCCATCAGACGGAACTTGGCGCCCAATTCTTTGGCCTGCTTCATGATAATGGCGCCCTCGGCGAAGTAAGCCGGCATGAATACGATCTGGGGATCCTTATTCTTGAGCTCCGTAAGCTGGGCCGTAAAATCCTGATCGCCGGATGAGTACTTGAGATTGGCGACAACTTCGCCGCCCCTTTTCGTAAAGGCGTCGGTGAAATACTTGGACAGTCCGACGGCGTAGTCGTTGGTCATGTCCATCAGCACGCCGGCTTTCTTCATGCCCAGATTGTCAATAATGTAGGTGGCGATGGCGTCAGCCTGGTAGGGATCGATAAAGCATCCGCGGAAATAAAATTCCTTGCCCTGCGTAACCAGAGGATTCGTGCAGGAGGTGCCGATGCCTGGCACTTTCGCCTTTTCGGCGACTTCGGCGCCGGCCATGGCCAGAGCGGAGCCATAAGTTCCGATGAAGGCGCTGACCTTGTCGCGCTCGATCAGGCGCTTCACGGCGTTGGCCGCCTCGACCTTGTCGGACTTGTTGTCCACGACCACGAGCTCGACAGGGCGATCAAGAACAGTCGGCATTTCCTTGTTGGCAAGTTTTATGCCGTCAAGCTCGAGCTGACCGCCAAAAGCGTTTTGCCCGGTGAGAGGAAGATACACGCCTATCTTTATCGGTTGCGCGCCTGTGTCTGCCGCCCGCGCTCCCGCCGCTCCGAAACAAAGAGCCGCTGCCGCTAAAAAGGCGGCGATTTTTCCGAATTTCATTCCGCTTTCCTTTTTTTGGAGGTTTGAAGTCTTCCCGGGACGCGTTTCGGGAATCCGCTTTTTTTCGACGGATACGCCTCTGTCAACGGGCGCGATCGCGCGTCTTAAATTTCGCGCCGCTTTTATGAAACTGGAATTTTCGCATTAAATAAACGATTAAGCAAATATTTCGGACACTAATTAATCGATCCGGGGGGAGCCGCTCCGAACAGGCGCTTTATTTCGCGGACTCGGGGAAATTAATTTGAACCTGGCCGGAACTATCTTCGTCCTCGTCCTTCCCGCGCAAAGCGATATGTCCTATTTTCCAAGCTCCCAAGTTAAACGCGCGGACGCGATTCGCGGTCTCCTCCGCCCGATCTTTCGGGACGACTAAAATAAAGCCGATGCCGGTATTGAATATTTGCAGCATCTCTGGCCATGACAATTGCCCCGCTTCCTTGATCCAGCGGAAAACTGGCTTTATTTCCCAGGAGCCGAAATCGATGACCGCTTTTGTCTGTTTTGGCAATATCCGGGGAATGTTGTCGTAAAAGCCTCCTCCCGTGATATGGGCCATGCCTTTTACAGGAATGTCCCGCAAAAGAGGGCGTATCGACTTCGCGTAAATTATTGTGGGCTCCAGCAAGGCGTTAGCGATCGTTTCGCCGTCGCCTCCGGGCAATGGGGAGGAGCCGGAAAGTCCGGAAGCGGCTAGAATCTTGCGAATCAGAGAGTATCCGTTGGAATGCGGCCCGGAAGAGGCGATCCCAATAATCGCGTCTCCGGGCTGGATCGCCGAGCCATCGACTATTCGATCGTTATCGACAAGACCGACTCCAAAACCCGCCAGATCGTACTCTCCTTCGGGATACATATCCGGCATCTCCGCCGTTTCGCCGCCGAGCAGGGCGCATCCGGCCTGACGACATCCTTCGGCGACGCCGGAAACAACAGTCTCGCAGATGTCAGTATCGAGTTTGCCGCAGGCGAAATAATCGAGAAAGAAAAGCGGAGTGGCGCCAAGCGCGAGAATGTCGTTAACGCTCATGGCGACCAGGTCGATGCCTACGGTATCGTGTTTATTAAATGCGAAAGCGAGTTTGAGTTTTGTGCCTACGCCGTCTGTCGACGCGACCAGAGCGGGATCGCGCAATCCCGTTACGTCGGGTCTAAAAATCCCGCCAAAACCGCCAAGCTCCGAGACTACGCCGCGAGTTTTGGCGCTCTCCGCGAGAGCCCGAAATTTTTCAACCAAACTATTTCCCGCTTCAATATTGACTCCAGCCGCCCTGTAGGCGGCGGATCGGTTGCTATCCATTCGCAATCCTCCCTCTACATACGGCGCCCGAAAAGGCGACGACGTCGGGTCAATATGTTTTTTTGCGCGTCGCGGCGACGACCCCTCCGCGCCGACTGGCCATTGATCGATCCGCAACATACAATAGGCGCGTTCTTTTTACAATTTCGAATATGTCGCGTGTTCGAGGGTATTATTATTCGGTTAGTAAAGTCGAGGCGCGAAGATTAATGAGCATGAGGAAGAGAAAAATTTTTATACCCGCTCCCGCCCGCATAGACGTTTTCGATTAATGTTGCTATATAGGAGATTATGAAAAAGCGTATCAAAAAATTATTTAATCTCGCGCTGACCGCTGCGTTTTCCGCGATCATAGCGGCGGGATCGGCTCTAGCGATGGCGGCACAGTCTATGGCGCCGGGCATGGAAAATCCCCAGGCGGATATGCGCGCCGCCGCGGAGGATCTTGAACAGGCTTCCCGCGCCTTCTCAACCGGCGCCGGCTCGGCCCAAAAATCTGATCAAATGAGCTGGAGCGACTTCTCCCAGGGAAAGATCCCGGCTCCCGCCCAAGCCCAGCATCGCGAAGAGAGCGCCCAGTTTACCCCGCCGCTTGTCGGTTCGCCTGAAACTGGCTACTCGGGAACGTGGACGGATCCAGCGACGGGAGACATTGTTACTTCCGTTATAGCTCCGGTCCCTCGCCAGAATGATCTGTCGTACTCGACGCCCATTGTCGTTCAGCCCGACATTGGCTCATGGAACTATTCAAACTCGTATTCGCAAAACGGCGGCGCCCAATGGCCGGTCGCTCCCGGAAACCCGGGCTATCCGGGTTCGACCCCAAATTACAATGTCCCTCCGCCGCCTCCGCAGTACAATCCTCATCCGGGAGGCTACTATCCGCCTCATTATCCCAACCCCCCTGTCGGCGTGCAACCTGGCTACAGACCTTTGCGCCCCTATCCCGGGGGAAATCCGGGCGGCGGACAGGTATCTCGACCTCCATCGCCTCCCAATTCCGGCGGAAATCCGGGCAATCCGGGCCAACCTTTGCCCCCCGCGCAACCGGAATATAACATTCCAGGCTGGAAGCCATTTCCTCCCGCGGGGAACCGTCCGTATCCGGGGCCAGTTCAGCCCGAATACAACATCCCGGGATGGAAGCCTTTTCCGCCCGCGGGCAATCAGGCTTATCCTCCCGGCGGGTTCAGACGTCCTCCCCGTCCCGCGCCCAGAGGCGCCTGGTAATGTCCGCGAAGCTTTTCGAAACGAAGGAAGACAATCGGGTTAAATGTCTTGTCTGCAGTCACGCCTGCGATCTCCCCGAGGGCGGAACAGGCAAATGCGGCGTCCGCGTCAACCATCGAGGTCAAATGATCTCGCTAGTGGAAGACGCGGTTACCGCAGTCCAGATGGATCCGGTGGAAAAGAAACCTTTGTATCATTTTCTACCCGGAACGCGAACCTTTTCCCTCGGAAGCGCGGGATGCAATTTTCATTGCCGATTTTGCCAGAACAGCTCGATCGCCCATGTTAATCCGCATACCACATTGTCGGGACGACGCCTGACTCCGGAAACACTTAAGCGTCTGGCCAAGGATAACAAGGCGCCCAGCATCTCCTTTACCTACAACGAGCCCACTGTATTTTTTGAATTGATGTACAATACGGC
>JAAUYY010000025.1 GCA_014804865.1 Desulfovibrio sp. | reverse complement strand
GGAACCTTTGTCGGTGATCGCCTGGAAGACGAAGCCATCTTCAAGCTCGGTGATCAGGATATCCGAGCCGATCGGCGAAGTTGGCCCTCCGCCTACCCAGTGACAAAAACACGTTTCGCAACCTGTATTGCAGGTTCTCGCGATAACGATTATATGCTCTCTCTTTTCGCTATAATACGGATCCTTAAAGAGTCCTTGCGTGAACGGCTTGTCAAGAGCGTCGAAGCCCCTCGCGTCGCACGGTCGGCATCCAAAAATAACCTTGTCCTTTCTTTCTTCCCTGTTGGAAAGCTGAATCCAGTTTTCATCTGGCGCGACGGGACTAGGCCTTTTTTTGTAATCGAATAGAGTTTCGCATTCGGGAAACACGACGGACTTGGGAGAAACAAAGGCTTTCGCGAAAGTAAACTCCTTTCCCTTCTCCCATGGCTCGTAAATAAACGATGGCTTCGCCGTCGCGGGACTGACGACTGGAACGAGAACTTCCAGACCCAGCTCGGAGATGGAGAGCGGGACTTTTTGCAGGTCGTCCCTTGGAACATATCTTATCTTGCTCATTTCCACTCCTTCGCGTGAATATTCTTTTCTTCGGGCAAATAAGTCATTAGCGGAGGAACGGCTTCCAGATTCATGCCCGACTTGTAATTGTCAAACAGGGAGCGGATCGCCCTCGCGATTTGTTGCCGAAGCGACAGAATGGGAATGCCCATCGGACAGGCGCGCTGACATTCTCCGCAGAGCGTGCATCTTCCGGCGAGATGCACGGCGTGAATCGTCTGAAAGAATAACTTGTCTTTCGCGCTCGATCCCTGACTCATCCAGTGCGGCCCGCGACTATCCGAAATGCAGAAATCGCGACAGACGCACATCGGACACGCGTTGCGACATGCGTAGCATCTGATGCAACGCTCCATCTGTCCCTTCCAATAGGCTCTGCGCTCGTCCAAAGTCATCTTGTCAAGCAAGGCCAGCTCCGGCGGGGTCGGATCTCCCGGAGTTACCGGAACCGGAACCCCGAAGCGGGTATCGGCTATGACAGCCCCCGGCGTAACGCAAGTGTAACACTTGCCCTGCGCGTACTCCGTCATGCAGAACCTATGCTCCTTGCCGTCGGCGACAATAGTTACCGACGCGTCGTCATAGCGAACTTCGTCTATTTTGGTATAACGCCCAAGCTCGGCGTTAATCCGTCCCATATCGAGCGTGCCTTCGCATGGAATCGAGAAAATTACGACTTCGTCCCTGTTAATTAATTTTTCCTGCAACAACTCGATTACGGAACGCGAATCGCAGCCTTTCACGACAACGCCTACCTTTTTGCCCTTGAAGAGAGGCAAATAAGTCGCGCAGTTCATCGTGTTGAGCGGGCCCCAGATTAATTTGTCCACATCCTCGGGCGTTTTCATGAAAATGGGCGTGGCGTGAGCCTGATCGTAGCCAAGTCCCCATCCTATGACGCAATCGAGTTCGGGCAACCTCGCCTTTATCGCTTCCTTTAATTCGTCAAGAGGCGCGTTCCTGTTTGTGCCCAGGGCGTGGAGAGGAGACAAGGCCATATCCGCCAACCGCAAAAACGGCGTCGCGTCTTCAATTTTTGGCATCGGACCGAGTTCGTGAATTTGATTCGTGAAATCGGTTACGACTTTTTGCCAAAGTTGTCCCTCGGACGCCGAAACCCAGGTGTATTCAAACCGCCGCGAATCAATGCCAAGAATGGGCAAGAACTCCTTGATAATTTCGAGTCTGCGCCGAGCGTAATAATTGCCGACCGAGTAATGGCAATCGCGCGGATGGCAACCCGAGACCAGGACTCCGTCCGCGTTCTCGAAAAGCGCCTTTATGATAAATAAAGGATCCACGCGACCGGAGCAAGGCACGCGAATAATTCTCAAATCCGTCGGTTGAGTAGCGCGCGCTACGCCCGCCGTGTCCGCGCCTCCGTAAGAGCACCAGTTGCAGAGAAATCCTACTATTCTCAATTCCTTCCCTTTCAGGACTGGCATATGGCATTGACCTCCGCGAGGATCTGGTTATCGGTGGAATGAGAAAGCTGGATCGCGCCCTGCGGACAGGTCGCGACGCATATGCCGCATCCCTGACACACCGTATCGATAACATGCGCTTTGCCCTCGCCGCGAACATTGACTTCCTCTATGGCTCCGAAAGGACAGACGCGAATGCACTTTCCGCAATCGACGCAACGTATAACCTGGACGCGCGCTGTCTGCGGATTGCTTTGCAATTTGTCCTTCGAGAAGAGATCGAGAACTTTCGCGGCGGCTGCGGATCCCTGCGCGACTGACGCCGGAATATCCTTCGGCCCCTGGCAGCATCCCGCTAAAAAGACGCCCGCCGTATTGGTTTCCACAGGCCGCAATTTTACATGCCCTTCCATGTAAAATCCGTATTTGTCATACGAAATCCGCAATTTTTCCGCGAGTTCCGGCGCGCCCTTGCTGGCCTCGATTCCGACGGCCAGGACAACCATATCCGTCTTGATTTCCACGGCCTCGCCCATCAGCGTGTCGGCGCCCTTGACGATGAGCGACCCTTCTCCGTCGGGATAAATCGCGGAGACGCGACCGCGAATATAATCCGCGCCGTATTCTTCCATGACGCGTCTGCTAAATTCGTCATAGAGTTTGCCCGCCGCCCGAATATCCATATAAAAAATATGCGTCTGACATTCGGGAATATGATCCTTGGCCAGAACGGCCTGCTTAGCCGTGTACATACAGCAAAAAGCGGAGCAATACGGCCGATCCACCGATTTATCTCGAGATCCGACGCACTGGATAAATACGATGTCCTTCGGCTCGCGACCGTCGGATGGCCGCAGGATATGGCCCTCCGTAGGCCCCGAAGCGGAAAGCAGCCTCTCGAACTGCAAGGCGGTTATAACGTCCGGATATTTTCCGCCGCCGTATTCCTCGTAAACGCTCCAGTCCATCGTGTCGTAGCCGGTCGCGGCGACGATCGCGCCCACTTCCTCTTCGATGATCTCGTCGCGCAATTCGTAATCGACCGCCCCAGTGGGACAAATTTTCGCGCAGATTCCGCATTTTCCGGATGTCAATTTTCGGCAATACGGAGCGTTAATCGCCGCTCTCTTGGGTATGGCCTGGGGAAAGGCGATATTTATGGCCGTCGTCTTGCCCGTAAATTCATTAAAGGCGTCGGGCGTGTCCTTGCTTGGGCATTTTTCCGTGCAGAGCCCGCAGCCCGTGCATTTTTTCCAGTCGACATAGGGAGTTTTGCGGCGAATTTTTACCTTGAAATTGCCAACGTATCCTTCGATAGACTCGACTTCGGAGTACGCGTACAGGGTAATATTCGGATTTTGAGCCACGTCGACCATTTTTGGGCCGAGTATGCAAGCGGAGCAGTCCACAGTCGGGAATGTCTTGTCCAGCTTGGCCATTTTGCCGCCGATTGTCGCTTCCCGTTCCACGAGAATAACGGGAATTCCTCCGTCCGCGCAGTCCAGCGCGGCCTGAATGCCGGCGACGCCGCCTCCGATAACCAGGGTTTTCTTTGTTACATCGAATGACTGCGGCAGGAGCGGTTCGTTCTGGCGCAATTTTTCGACCGCCATTAAAATCAGATCTTCCGCCTTGTTTGTATTGGCTTCCTTATCCTTTCCTATCCACGAGACATGCTCGCGAATATTGGCCATCTCAAACATATAGGGATTGAGTCCGGCCCTCTCAACGGCGTTTCTAAAGGTCGGCTCGTGCATCCGCGGCGAACAGGACGCTACGACCACCCCATCGAGGCTGTGCTTCTTGATAGCCTCGATAATCGCTTCCTGGCCGGGCTCGGCGCAGGTGTACATTGGATCGTTCGCATAAACTACATCGGGAAAATTCTTGGCGGTTTCCGCGACCTTGGCGCAGTCGACCGTGCCGCCAATGTTGGAGCCACAATGACAGACAAATACGCCTATTCTCATTTTCCTGCTCCGTTATTGCCGTTGGCGTCCAGTTTGGCGAGAACCGCCCGGGGGCTGACGCGNAGTTGCTCGATGCCCAGATGCTCGGGAGCGATATTCATCGCGAGTCCCATGAGCTGGGTAAAATACATAACCGGCATATCAAAAATCCTGTTCATTGCCTTAGCCGCCTGCTTCTGGCGCAAATCGAGATTCATTTGGCATAAGGGACAAGCGACGGCGATGACATCGGCNCCCATTTCAGTCGCCAGCGCCAGGATGCGNCCNGAATTAANCGCCGTCAGACTCCTTTCNGGTATTCCCGAAGCGGCTCCGCAACAGACTGTTTTGAGGGGAAAGTCGATGATCTCCGCGCCGCANGCCGCGAGGAGCGTTTCCATTAATGTGGGATTTTCCGGATCTCCGAATTCCATTATCTTCGCGGGACGACTCATCAGACAACCATAATAAGGNGCGATCTTGATTCCCTTTAATGGTCTGACTACGCGTTTCTCNATGTCCTCNGCGTCGTGCAGGCGTCCGATTAGTTGCATTACCGACGTCGCGTCCGGCAGATTTTCCGAGGCTGGCTCGTCGAGAAGCTCGTTGACGCGTCGCCGAAAATGCTCGTCGCGCATCCTGTAAAGNGCGGCGCGCANATTGGACAGACAACTCGGNCATGGCGTAATGACGAGATCGGNTCCNTCCTTGGCCGCTATGTCGAGNTTNCTGACGCATAGCGCCGCGGACAATTCTTCGTCGACCGCGTGCGCCGGCGTGGAGCCGCAACAGCTCCANGNNGGAATATCGCGCAAGGCGANNCCAAGAGCCGCGCATATCGCCTGGGTGGATTTGCCATAATCGAGCGCCGAGCCTTCTTGAGAGCAGCCGGGNTAATAAGAATATTTCATTTTCTTTTCCCTTCCTTTTCCGCTCTTTTCATGTATCTCTCAATTATTCGGCCCGTCGCCGCTGTCGCCGCGTGGGGGATAAACGGCAATTTGCGCAGTTTCAAGGCGNCCGGCGCGAGATCCAGATCCGTTCCAAGTCGCAAGGAGCGCATCATGTAAAGCGCCATCGTGCCCACTTCGTAAGTTCTTCCGAACGCCCTGACCGTGTCAAGGAAAGACATCCAGAATTTTTCCATTTTCGGCTCGGTTATATGTCCCNGCTCCCTGGCCATATGTCGCAACGTTTCCATGATGCCNGCGACATCTATATTATTGGGACAACGCANNGTGCACATGGAACAGGAGAGACAGTACCAAAGCGAAACGGAGTTCAGAACTTGCTCCTTTAAGCCAAGCTGAACGCCGCGCATAATCTGGTTTGCCTGCCGATCATATACAAAAGCGGCCGGACAGCCCGCGGTGCAGTTGCCGCACTGATAGCAGGTTGATACGTCCTGTCCGCTGCGCTTCTCGACCTCCGCGATGAAGGCCGGATCGCGCGCCCTATTTAAATGTATGTCGTTCATTCCCGCTCCCGTAGGGGTTAATCAAAGTTTTTGTCAAGTTTTTATAGGAAATATCGTTTAAATTACGACCGCGACAAATCGCGTTCGCCTTTAGGCAATTTCGCGGATATCTTCTTCGCGTCTCTCCGTCAAGGCGAGCGAAAATTTATTTCGGCTCTTTATTGTATCGTCCTTCGCGCGATAAATCCAGCGCCTTTGCCGCGGGCGTCAAATTTGAAAGAGAATNTTTTTATTTTGGCAGCGCGTTTCTCGCGAGGTTTACCGTCGCCCGCAAACCAAGCTTATAGCTATCCGCGCCAAANCCGACGATTGATCCGTTGACCGCTCCCGAAAAGACGGAGCGATGACGAAACTCCTCCCGATTGTGAATATTGGACATATGGACTTCGGCAATCGGGCCTGGGAAGATGGCCAGGGCGTCGGCGATCGCGTAGCTATAATGGGTCCACGCTCCGGCGTTGATCACGATCCCATCGATCTTTTCGTCGACAGCCTTGTGCACGCGCTCGATCATCTCTCCTTCGAAGTTGGTTTGAAAAATATCGAGATTTACTCCCAATTCTTGAGCCAGCGCGAGCAGGGCGTCGTTAATTTCGCNGAGCGTCGCGTTCCCGTATTGCGCGGGATCGCGNTTGCCAAACNTATCAAGATTAGCTCCATGCAAGATCAAAATTGTCATTGGCNTTCTCCGACCCCNGCGAGAAAGGATCGTTCGACTCCGAGCGCGTCGCAAAGCTTCTCGCGAGAGACGCGGGGCAACTGGCGCCCAGTCCATAACCTGAATTGTTCGTCAGCCTGAAAATAAAACATTTCCAGCCCGGAAACGCTCGCGAGACCATGCTGTCTGGCTTCTCGCAAAAATCTTGTCTCCGGCGGATTATATACCAAATCATAGGCGACGGCGGATTCGNCNATTTCCGCCATGGCGAAATCGTACGGCGTTTCGTNCTCATATTTGCCTTTCATTCCAAGGGGAGTGCAATTTATTATCAAACTCGCCGGTTTTTCNTATCTGTCGCGCCATTCGATGGCCTGAAAATTAAATCGTTCGGCTAGTTCGCGTTGACTGTNNCCGCTTCGCGAAGCGACGCGAGCCTTCTGGCANCCTTTTATCTTTANAGCCGCGGCNACGGCCATCGCGGCGCCNCCCGCTCCCAGAATAAGAGCGTCGGCATGGGCGAGATCCATATTTTCAAGAGGCTTTAAAAAACCGCNCATNTCNGTATTTTCGCCGTACAATTCTTTTTCGCGCCAAAATACGGTNTTGGCGGCNCCCGCGAAGGCCGCCATTTCGCTGGCNCCATCGAGATAGCGCATAATCGCCTTTTTATGGGGTATGGTAACCGAACAGCCGTCTATGGGCAAAATCTTAAGCGCGTCCATGAAATTGTCGAGTTTGTCCGGCGAAATTTCCCATTTAAAATACGCCGCGGGAATTCCGAGAGCCTGGAAACCCGAGTTATGAATCAACGGCGACAGAGTTTGCGCAAGGGGGGAGCCGATTATACCGTATAATTTTTGAGGAATAAACGTTTTCATTTGCCATCGGCCAATCAGGTTTTATTATATGCGCGACCGCTTCGCGAGACGCGCGGTTATAAAAAGCGGAATTTTGCCAGTTTAACATCGCCGCCATTATGGGTCAACANTATCGNGGCGAAANAAATATGCAATCCGGCCCAATTCGCAGAAAATCAATAGCCGTCGAAGGACGAGTNCAAGGCGTGGGNTTTCGCCCTCATGTATGGCGCCTAGCCAATTCGCTGGGCTTGACTGGCTTCGTCTGGAATTGCTCGACCGGCGTTATTATCGAAATCCAGGGAGCGGACAATAAAATTGTCGAATTCGAAAAGAAGCTTCTCGAATCNCCCCCGCCCCTGTCGATTATAACGTCGTCAACCGCGCGATATATCGATATTATTAAGNAAGAAAAAGAGTTTCGCATTAAAAAAAGCGTCTTGGGCGCAAATCAAAAAATTCTTGTTAGTCCCGATATGAGCGTCTGTCAGGATTGTCTTAATGACGTTCGCTCGATCGGCGATCCNCGTTATGGCTATCCTTTCGCCAATTGCACCAATTGCGGCCCGCGCTTTACCATTACGCGCGCTCTGCCCTATGATCGCGGCAAGACGACAATGCGCTGTTTCGCTCTCTGCGCCCGTTGCGAGAGCGAATATAATAACCCCGCCGATCGCCGCTTCCACGCCCAGCCCGTAGCTTGTCCCNCTTGCGGNCCAAAAATCTGGTTCGCCGATAANCTNGATACAAATCTGGAACGGNCTCCNCTNGGAGCTTTGGAAAAAGCCGCGACTCTTGTCGCTCGCAAGGGCGTTCTCGCGCTCAAGGGATTAGGCGGATTCCAACTGCTTTGCGACGCGCGATCCGACGAAACGTTGGGACGCTTGCGCGCGCTAAAAAACAGACCCCATAAGCCTTTCGCCGTCATGACCAGAACTCTGGACGAGGCGAGGCTTTTCTGCGAAATTGGCGAAGCCGAAGAGAAATTGCTTAAAAGTCAGGCAAATCCGATTGTCCTTCTGGCTAAACGAGTCNCTCCGCGCGCTCCGCTTTCGCCNCTCNTCGCGCCGGACACCGGTTATATTGGCGTCATGTTGCCGACTACTCCTCTTCACGCCCTCCTTCTTGACGCGCTCGCGGAAAAAGGCGCGGACGCGCCTTGCGTCGTCGCCACTTCAGGCAATCCGCCCGGAGAACCGATCTGTCTGTCCTGTCGCGAAGCGCGGTCGAAGCTCGGAAAAATCGCCGACGGATTTGTGTTCCACGATCGAGACATCCTGGTCAGGGTCGACGACAGCGTGGCTTTCGTCTCTCCCTCCGGCGAGCANTCGCTAATTAGACGCGCCAGAGGCTACGCCCCCGCTCCNGTCCGTCTTCGCGACTCCTTGTCGGGANTACTGGGAATGGGCGCGATGTTAAAATCGACCTTTTGTCTGACGCGAGATAATTACGCTTTTTTAAGTCAGCACATCGGCGATCTCGATTCTCCGTCTTCGCGCGAATTTTTTGAAAGCGCGCTTGCTCATCTGGAATCCTTGCTGGAAATAAAACCCATGGCGATCGTCCGCGATCTTCATCCAGATTTCCTGTCGTCCCGCATGGCGACGGAACTCGCCGAGCGCGACGATCTTCCCCTGTTTTCGCTTCAGCATCACGCGGCGCACGCCTTCGCGGTTTTGGCGGAGCATGGCGTTTACGAACCGTCAATCGCTCTCTGTCTCGATGGCTCCGGTCTTGGCGACGACGTCTCTATCTGGGGCGGCGAGATCCTCTCGGCGAATCTTGAGACCGCGAAATGGGAAAGACTTGGCTCGCTCGCTCCCTTTCCCCTGGCCGGAGGCGAAAGGGCGATCCTCGAACCATGGCGTCTAGCCGCGGCTTTGGCCGCGAAAAGACCGCCTGGCATCCCCGAAAGAGATTATAATATAATTCGCGAAATGATAGCGAAGAATGTTGGCGTAACCCAAACGTCAAGCGCGGGACGCCTATTCGACGCCGTAGCCGCGCTTTTGGGCTTATGCCATAAAATATCTTACGAAGGGCAGGCGGCGATCCGTCTGGAAAACGCCGCCCAAAATTGGGAGCGCGACCGCGCCGGTCGCGAACCAACGGATCTATTTTCGCCAGAAGAAATGATTTTAAGCCTGAATCCTTTAACAGTCGACACGCGAACAATTTTCGAACGCTGCCAG